>JAADYZ010000229.1 GCA_010092775.1 Chloroflexota bacterium | reverse complement strand
GGAGCGGTGACGCGAGGCGCATGAAAAGGCCCTCAAACTCGATCCGCAAAATGGTGAGGCCTGGGTCAATCTGGGGATCACCCTGCGCCGCCTGGGTGAGATTGATGAGGCGATCAGAGCCTATGAGGAAGCGCTGCGGCTTGACCCGAACAACCCGCTGGCGCTGTCTAGTTTGGGGGTAGCCTACTTTGCCCGCTCAGACCTGGACGATGCCATCCGCGTGCTGGAACAGGCGATCAAGCTGAAGACGCAGAATGCAGCGACTTACGCCAATCTGGCGCTGGTCTACGCGACGGCTGGCCGCATCCCGGAGGCAGAGCAAATGCTGCGCCAAGCGGTGGCCAAGGGCTACAAGAAGTGGGAGATTATTCGCGACCGTATTGAAGCGATGAAGTCACTTTCACCGTCTGACAGGCGCTCCTCACCCCCGATTGTCGGCCCGGACGGCTCGACTATTGGCGATTAGCGCAGGAAGACCCAGCTTTCAATCACCAGCGCGTAGATGCGCTCGGTATCGGCATTGAGTTCAAGCTGCTGCGAGTCTGTTGGGGTGTAGGTCAGACGATAGATCAAACCAGCCGACTCCACGAAGACCACCCGGCTGCCCGCTGGAAAGCCCTCGACCATGATGGCTGGTGCGCTTGCCCCAAGGGTTATCGGCATGGGGGCCGCATCGAGTCCTGCCTCTGCGACGAGCGTGTTCACATAGTCGCCCAAACCCTGGCCCGCCGGGTCCTCAAAACCAATTGCGAGAATGCTGCGTTGATTATCGCTGCGGGTTGGTCCACCGATGGTGGCTGTGCCGGGTGTCTCCGCCGCGATCACTTCAAAATCCTCTGGATACAAGAAACAGAAGCCAATCCCTAGCGTATCACTGCCTTCCGTGTAGAGGGTGGTGCCGGGTTGAGCTGCCGGGCAGCTCGCTTGCTGAGGAGCTGCCGTCGGTTGTTGAGCCTGGTTGAAGGGCAATCGGAAGGTTTCGGATAGGCTGTAAGCTGTGACACTGTATTCGCCGGCAGCCAATCCAGACACATCGACTGGGATGACCTCTTCAAAGGGAACGAGTGCCTCGGTGCAGGCCAGATCAGTGGGGCGTTCGGTGAAGATTTGCACCTGGAAGCTGTCATCCGATATTTGCAGGGCCAGAACTTCGCTAATGGTCGTGCAGCCGTCCGGCAGGCTGCCGCGTACCACAAATGCGATTTGCTCGCCGGAGCCTTGCACCGTCAATTGATCGAGCAGGGTCGCCTCGCCGCTGATGACATCGGCAGCCTGGGTGGCATTTGCACCCCCGTCTTCCCCTTGCGGGACGAAAGTGGCTGTGACAACGCCTGATGTCGCCTCTGGTGTGGCGGCTGGCGTGGTACAGGCACTCAGCAGGATGACGCTGACAAGTGGGAGGATGAGCAGGAATGAGCGGTGCATGGTGACCTCGTATGCAATCAGTTTTTGCTGCCCCAATTAGACCCGCAACGGGGTGGTTCGGCAACCCGTTTCATTCGTGAGATGAGGTACAATCCCTGCGTTACACCCTTCAGTTATACTTTAAGGAGAATTTTGATGGGACAGATTCAAGTGTCCTGGCTTGAAAACTTGACCTTTGTCGGCACGGACAGTACCAACCATTCGGTAGTCCTCTCCAGCGCAGGCGACGGCGTAGGGATGAAGCCCTCAGAACTGCTGATGGTGTCGCTGGGAAGCTGCACGGGCTACGACGTCATCAACATTATGACGAAAAAGCGCGAGCAAATCAGCGGCTTGAAGATCACCGTGAGTGGTGAGCAGTTGGCTGATCCCCCCTGGACCTTCACGAAAATTCACACGCACTACCAGGTGACCGGCAAGGGCTTGACGGAAAAATCCGTGGCAGATGCCGTTCATCTGTCTAAAGAGAAGTACTGTTCAGTGGCCAATACTCTGGCGGGCAGCGTCGAGATGACCTTCGATTGGGAAGTGATCGAAGCGGAGTAGAAACAAAGCGGGGGACTCAATCGAGTCCCCCTATGATTTTCACTAGAGTAGCGTAAGAGGCAATAAATAGCGAGCGCCTCAACTGGGAATCGAAACGGGAGACTCACTACAGTGAGTCTCCCACGAAAGCCTGAATTGTAAAGGTAGCGGCGGTTAGCGGCTGAACATGATGGTCGGGTCTAGCAGGGTCAGGCGCAGCCAACCGCTGATGGTCGGCAGCATCGAGGCACGAATTTCCAGGTGCAGGTGTGGACCAGTCGAGTTGCCGGTGTTGCCGCACGTGCCGACCTGCTGGTTGGCGCTGATCACCTGCCCTTGCGAGACGCTGATCTCATCCAGGTGAGCGTAGATGGCGAAGATGTTCGCGCCCTCGAGGCCTTGTTGGGCGAGGGCCTGGCGGGTCGACTCGGGGAGTTGGTCGTTGGTGTAGAGCACGCGCACGTAGTTGCCAAAGCCATAGCCCCAGGCCGGGTCGCTCAACACGGAGGAATCGCCCAGGCTGAGGCCCTGTTCGATGGTGCTGGGGGCGGCAGCGGTGCAGCGGGTGCAGCGCAAGATGCTCTCTACTTTGCCGCCGTTCGGCCCCCCTAAGATCGGCTCGCCGGTGCCACCGCCCGGACCGCCCAGGTCCCATCCCCAGTGGCCGTTGGGGCCGGTGTAGCCGCGCACCCAGACGTAGTTGCGCATTGGTGAGGGGTAGAGATCGGTCGAAACGGGAGTCAGACCATAGTCGCCGCACTCGCCGTCATAGGCCAACAGGTCTTCGCGGATCCAGCCATCCATCCCGTTAGTGCTGGTTCGCATCCATTTGAAATTGGTGCCTGCTTCCTGCTTCACCTCAAGGATTGGGAAGCTGTCGCCCTGGCTCAGTTGGCCGACTTCATCGCTGCGGGTGGTGTTGCTGGCCCGAACCCGCGCAAAGGAATTGATGATCGTGCCGGTGCAGTCCGATGTGACGGTTGTGGCGGGGGCTGGTGTGGCGGTCGTCCCACCGCTCGCACCGTTCGATCCGGCCCGTTCGATCTCCATGGGGGCGGTGGAACGGCTGAGCGTGCCATAGCCCCACTCATCGCAAGGGCCGACAATGGCCAGGTAATCCTCGCGAATCCAGCCTTTAGTGCCGTTCGGAAGCGAGACATTGAACCATTGATAGATGTGCCCTTTAAAGTGGTTGCCACGTGCGTCCGGCTTCACATCTTCGACCTTCATATTGCTCTGGCCAACATCAACGCTGAAGGTCACGGGCAAGGTATTACTGGGGCCGGAGTACATATCGATCTTCTTGATATGGGGCTTGCCTGGCACCCCGACCAGTCGGGCCAAGCAGCTCGATGGCCCGCCGCGAGTGGCCGGTGTGGTCGTGCCTTCGAGCAGGCCCTCAGGAATCAGGCTGCCGCCGCGCGTGGTGGGCGTCACATCATCAGCCTCGCCGGGGATAAATCCGCCGGTCAGCGGCTCGATTTCGCCCGGCTCCAGGTAGAGTGCGTAGCGCTGCTCATCGAGTACAGGTAGGCCAAATTTACGACCGTTACCCTGTAACATCAGCAGATCGCTGCGCACCCAACCCACTTGCCCATCCGGGAACATCAGGTTGTACCAGTCGTAGATCACACCCTCGAAGTTATCGCCCAGCGGGTCCTGAACGAGATCGATGACCACTAGGCCGCCAGTGCCCACCAGGGTGGAGAACAGCACTGGTGAGTTCTGGCCCGCTTCGGAGCGCACGTTGATCGCGGCGATGTCGGGTACGCCAGGGGTGGCACTGATGGTGGCGACCAGATCATCTTCGACCTGGCCCGGCGCACGCAGATCGCGTTCCAGAGCGAAGGCAAAGGCCGGATCGGTCAGGTTAGGATAGCCAAAGGGGATGCCATCACCGACGACTTCGAGCAAATCGTCGCGCACCCAACCTTCTTGTGGGCGACCTTCTTCATCTTCAGGGAAGCGCAGCTTGAGCCACTGGTAGATCTTGTCCTGAAAGTCATCCTTCAGATGGTCCTCAGCCGCCCCAATGACAGGGAGGTCACGGGTTCCAACCTCGGCGGTGAACAGCACCGGGTGGCCGACGCCGGGCCCCAGGCGCACATTGACGATTTCAATCTCCGGGCGCTCCGGGACGCCCCGGATGATCGCTTTGAATGAAGCCATACCAGTCTCTCCTTGTAGTGGGGGTGTCTGACTGTGGGTGGTCGCGTTATGTCTGCTGGGTCAACTGCTTCTCATATGATACCCGAGTTAGGCTCCCATGCAAGCGGCGTTAAAGAAAGGTTTCGCCCAGCAGGCGTGATGTGAGCGTGGTGGGTTGAGGCGCTTTCAAGCGATCAAGCGACCGTCCGCTACATCATCTCGCTCAGGACCCGCGCCTCAGCCTGTTCCACTGTATCGACCAGGGCGACGCCCCCATAGATGCGCTCGAAGGTCTCGACAAAGACTCTGGTCAACCCGCTAGAACCGACAACGATGGCAGGCGAAGCGAAGTTATCATGGGGTTGATTGACCTTGCTGATCTGTGGCAGGTTGCGCAAGACATTGCGTGGCAGGCGGCGGACCTGTGAGAAATCAAGGACATGCCAGACCAGATGAGATACTTGCGGTGTCATTGAATTGGCCAAGTCGTCAGCCCTGACGAACTCTTCGAAAGACCAGGGATCGCTGAAGTCCCAGCGTACGATTGTTTGCTCCGGGTTATGCCATTGAACGCTAATTGGCATGAGGCTTGCCTTCCAATTCCTGGTGGAGTTCGACCCTGCCAGCGGGCTGCTCGTAGCGCAGCTTCGCTTGCGCAATCACGCTTTCAGCGTCGGAGAGCGTTTCAACCAGACTGATGCCTCCGTAGATTTTGGCGAAGGTCGCGATGAAGCCTCGGACCAACCCGCTAGAGCCGACAATAACGGTCGGCATGGCGTGATTGTCGTGTGGTTGGTTGAGCTGGTTCAACTCGGGTAGTTGGCGGATGATGCCACGTGGCAGGCGGATTGCCTCTGTGAAGTCCAAGACGTGCCACACAAGGTGGGACACCTCTTCACGGGTTGAAGTGGCGATTTGTTCTGCGTTGAGGAATTCGCGGACGGTCCAGGGGTCAGTGAAGGACCAGCGCACAATGGTCTTTTCTGGGTTATACCAATGAACAACAATAGGCATGGAACGATGTCCTTTAGATCACTAGCTCCCTTCTATTGTGTCTCTTGGTGGATGAAACGTGGCACACGGCCTCTCCTTACCTCCGAGTGTACTCGAGCACACTTCGACAGACCACTATCCACTAGGATAGGTATAGCGCTTTGTCAGGATCGGAAAAGACCTGCACATTGCCGCAATTCTGGCATAAGCGGGCCGTCAGCGATTGACTCTCATCCTGTTCGCGTTCAACTTCGACCGTCTCGCTGCGGAACATCCCTCGGCGTCTGGTTTCAGTTGTGTTGACCGTCGTCGTGAATTCCAGCACCGATCGACCACCGCCCTCAGTCGTGAGGAAAATGATCGTTGCCTGTCCCCAGGTGTAGTCGCTCCCGCCGCAAATTGGGCAGGGATGGTTGCGTGGCGCAGGGTTCACAATGCTCAAGTTGCTCCTATGTTATTAGGGCAGTAGAGGCGACTCACGGAATCGCCTCTACATTGTGATGTCAAGTGCATGAGCCAAGCGGCTAGGGCGTGATGGTCTCGCCGGTGTAGACTGCTTCGAAAGCGCTGGCCGGGACAGTCTTGATCTGGTTCAGGTCGTCGTCGTCCCAATTGGGGCTGTTCGCGCCGCTGATGAACCAGCTTGAGCCGTTGTCCGCCACGATCATGCCGTATTCCTTGAGGGCCTCAAGGATCACGCGCGATTGGCCAGTGAAGCCTGAGAGATCGTAGTCGGCACGGAGACGGACACGCAAGCCCATCGGTGGCAGGTTTGGATCAGCGCTGCTGGAGGCGAAGTGCAGGGCCGGATAGATGTAGGCGCGTTGGCTTTGCTGAACGGTGAAGCGCAGGGCATGGTTGATCTCACCAGCGGCCACCTCATCGTAGCGCGCCAGGCCAGGATAGATCGGTAGGCCCGCTGCATCAGCAGAGGTCCAGCCTTCTGGGCGCAGAGCGTTTGAGCGCAAGTTGAAGGTCGCGCCCGAGTCAGCGTTCCAGCCTGTGCCGTTCCACTCCGCGTTGAAGAGTTCGTAGAGCATGCAGTTGTCGCCATCCACCGCAATCACATGGCGGTCGCTGCCGCCTTCAACCGGGGCGTTCTCCGGGATGGGATAGGGGCCAGGGTCGCTTTCGTCACCAAAGGCGGTGAAGGTGATCGGCACGAGCGGCTCTGTGCCTGGTACGACAATGAAGGGGATACCATATTGGGCCTGATCGCCGCCGAAGTCGGGGTGGAGGAAGTCGCGGCTGGCGCTAATCGCAGCGATGAAGTTCGCTGAGTTGGGATGGACAGGTAGATCGGTCACTGGGGTGTTCCAGGGATTATCGCCGGGGAAGACCGGGCAGTTGGCCTCGCGCGGGCCGAAGAGTTCGAGCACCACATCGTCGATGCCAAGCTGACCACTGCTGACCCCCTGCCAACCGATCCAGACTTCAACCGAATCGATCTGAGCGGTGACGTTGATCTCGCAGGTGATTTGTTGCCATTGGAAGGAACCACTTTGCTCGACGAGGCAGGGGATATTCTGCTCCAGGGTATCGCCGCTGCGCAGCCGGATGAGGGCGCCGATCTGACCGCCGTCAGCGACATTCAATCCAGCCAGGTAGAAGGTGAGCATGTAGGTGTCGCCAGGCTGGCCATCAATGCCATCGACGCGCTGTTGAATAGTCTCAGCAGCATTATCCCCATCGAGGACAAAAGCCGCCGGTGCGCTGTAAGCGCGCGAGTCTTCAAAGAAGCCCTGTGGCCCGCTGCCAGAGAGCACAGCGGTCCAGTCGTCGTTGCCGGGCAGGGTATCAAATGCACCATTCCCGATCAGGTTGACGCCTAGCTCCGGTGGGGCAGCGTGGACGGGCTGCGCCGCTGGAATCAAAGCGAGGGCGAGCAATGAGACGAGAAGAAGAAAACGTCGCATGAGAGAGATGTTCTCCTACTTGAGGGGGAAACTGCTCCCGAATGAGCATCGCTACCATCATACACCAGCTTCTTATCAAGGGCTATGGCGAGCTGGTCCTGATGACGACCTGCTGGGCTCTGCGTTTGGAGTCGGATCGGCGGGCTAGGTACAATGCGCGGACTATGACACACGAATTCGACTTATACGACTTAAAGATCACCGTTGAGCGCATCGAAGGGCGCTCGGTCTGCGGGATGCAAGTGGGCGATCACTGCACCCTGAGCGAGAGCAGCCGTCTACAGATTCCCAAGGGCAAGCACTTTTGCATCTTCGCTTTGAGTGCGCTGCTGCCCTTGTTGGCCGCCAAGCAGCGCGCGCTCGACCCGAACGACTGGCTCTCGCGGGATGCGCATGTAGCTTGCCCTGACCCCGACGAGCGGCTGATTATGCGGATTGAACGGACGACTAAACGCAGCCTCAACAGCGACGACCTGACCTAGTAGGATGCCCCATGCCACAGATTAGTATTGCCTTTCAAACGAACAAGACCGCCCAGCAGTACAGTACCTTGGCCCAGCAGGTCAATCAGTACGATTTCGACGTGGTGAGCGTCTACCATGACCTGCCCCACCATCCCAGTTATGCCGCTCTGCTGCTGATGGCACCGCACATCAGCAAGGCACGCATTGGCCCGGCGGCGGTCTCACCCTTTCGTACTCACCCCCTCGACATCGCGGCGCAGGCAGCCTTACTCGATCAGCTTGCGCCAGGACGTACCTACATCGGGATGGCGCGTGGAGCCTGGCTAGAAGATCACAGTGTGGCGGTGCCTGCTAAGCCCATCAGCGCGATGCGTGAAGCAGTCGACCTGACGCTAGCGATCTTGCGTGGGGAGGCTGGTTACCGTGGAGAACGCTACCGGCTAGCCGAGCATGTTTCGGCCCCCTATGCGCTGCCGGAGCAGGTTCCACCCCTCATGATTGGCACCTGGGGCCGCAAGCTGTGTGCGCTGGCCGGTGAAATCGCCCATGAAGTCAAGATTGGCGGCTCGGCTAACCCCGATGTCGTGCCAGTCATTGCCGACTATATCGCCGTTGGCGAGGCCAAAGCCGGGCGCGAGAGTGGATCAGTCAGTGTGGTGGTCGGCGCGGTGACGGTGGTCGATGAAGATCGTGAGGCGGCAAGGCAGGCGGCCCGCCGCTCGGTGGCGCTCTATTTGCCGGTGGTCCTGCCACTTGATCCGACGGTGCAAATTGATCCTGAACTGGTCGAGCGGATCAGGCAGCAGGTAGAGGCAGGGGATCGCGATGGGGCGGCGGCGCTGATCTCGGATGATATGCTGGAGCGCTTCGCCTTCGCCGGGGACCGCAACGACATCATCCGCCAGTGCGAGGCGCTCTATGATGCAGGCGCTGGCCGGGTGGAGCTGGGCACGCCGCATGGGCTGGATCAGCCAAAGGGGATCGATTTGATCGGGCAGCAGGTTGTACCCGCACTGAAGGCCCATTGGCGTTGAGATCAATCCGTGCCAGCATTGCGGGTGAGCTGATTCAGAACGGGCGACCTGATTCCAGGCCGCCCGCCATAGCTGACTGCTGTGTTTAGGGGAACAAACCGCGCGTGAGCATGGCCTGGGCCACACGATCAACGGCCACCATAAACGCCGCCTCACGCATACTAATACCGTGATTCTGGCTGACCTCCCAGACGTTCTCAAAGGCATTGATCATGATGCGCTCAAGTCGGGTGGCAACCTCATCTAGAGTCCAGGCATGGAACTGGAGACCCTGCACCCACTCAAAGTATGATACGGTAACGCCGCCCGCATTCGCGAGAATGTCTGGCACAACCAGCACGTTGCGCGCGGTCAGCTTTTCATGGCCACCAATCGTGGTCGGGCCGTTTGCGCCCTCTATGATGACCTTTGCCCGCACGTCGTTGGCGTTGGCCCCGGTGATCTGCCCTTCGATGGCCGCAGGGGCCAGGACGTCCACATCGCAGGTGAGCAAGCCTTCATTGGTGATGCGCTCAATGTGTGGCTTTTCCTGGTCCAGCCCTTCAAGGAGGCCCCCCGTGCGGCGCAAGAATTGGGCGATCTCCTGCGTGTCGAAGCCGTCACCGTTGAAGTACGCGCCTGTTACGTCGCTGATCGCGATGATCTTTGCCGGGAACTCCCGATCCATGATCTCCGCGTAGTTGCGCCCCACATTACCATAGCCTTGAACAGCAATGGTGACATCGTCAATGTCCACATTGAGCTTGTCGAGCGCGAGCAAGGTGCAGTGCGCCATACCTCGGCTGGTGGCTTCGGCGCGTCCTAGTGACCCACCCAGGTCGACCGGTTTACCGGTGACGACTGCCGGGTCAGCATAGCCCTTGAACATGGTGATGGTGTCATCGAACCAGGCCATGGTCTGGGCGTCGGTATCGACGTCCGGAGCGGGGATGTCGCGGCGAGAGCCAATGATCGGGAGGATCATCGCGGCGTAGCGGCGGGTCATGCGCTCGCGCTCCGCAGTTGAGAGCTGACGGGCGTCAACGGAGATTCCGCCTTTACCGCCGCCAAAGGGAATGCCAACGACGCCGCATTTCCAGGTCATCAGCGTGGCCAAAGCCTGGACCTCTTCCATGGTTACCTGGGGATGGTAGCGAATACCGCCCTTGGCAGGCCCACGCGCCGTTGAGTGCTGCACGCGGAAGCCATCGAATACCTGGATTTGGCCATCATCCATGCGAACAGGCACGGCAACTTGCAGTTTTCGCTCGGGCGTGCGCAGCCAGTCGAGCATGGCCTCATCAAATCCCAGCCGTGAGACGGCACGCTCCAGCTGGACGTCGGCCATCAATAACATGGGGTCGCCGTGAGTTAGTACTGTGTGAACCATATGAGTTGAACCCTTTCTGGTTAATTGGAGTAAGGCTAATCGTGGTCTAGTCAACCGATTTTTGAAGGTGTGGCAGTGCGTTCGTCATGAAGCGGGGAGCGGGGAAGCAGTTTCCCGCCTTCATATCATCTTTATTTTTCATGATACATGATCCCCTGGGTGCTGACTATGACGTTTGACCTGTGATCGCGTGACAGTTGTCACCTATGGCTGGCAGGGTCTTCTGTGCTGCGATTACAATGCGCGCCAGCACAAAAAAACAGATGTCAGTTGGAAGAATCGCTTTGTGACATCCGTCACTTGTACAGGTCAAATCCATCTAAGCGGCTGACGCTTTTGGCGACGCTAACTTCTATCATTATGATACAACAGTGATTCGACGTTAAGTGATGAGGTACCTAACGATGACCACACAGCCCAACTCAGACGCGATCAACATTCAATGGGGCAATCCAGACCAAACAGTGATCCGCCTAACAATCGGTGATGTCTACGAATATGAGCATCTCCGCCGAACCATTGAATCGGCCCGTGTGATGTTAGAGCAGTCACCTTGGCCTGTTCATCTGATTTTGGATGCACAGCGGCTCAAGCTCCCGCTCTCGATGATTGAGCATCTGGAGGAGTTGGCCTGGCGACGTAGTTGGGTCTCGCCCCAGATTGGCGTGGTGATTGTTGTCGGTGCGCAAGGTTTCATGCGCCATCTGTGTGGCCTGTTTGGCCGGATGTTCGGTGCTGCTGATCGGCGCACCTTGTACGCTGACAGCCTCGATGAGGCGATGGACCTGGTCGACTATGCCTCGTCTGTCCAGACTGGGCCCTGCGCCGCCTGACGTCTAAGTCAGTCTGAAATCGGTACAGCCCCAATCTGGGGCTGTTTTAGATTCCAAACAAGATGATGGTCCAGCTTACTCCTCTAGCACAAGCGGCTGACTGCGAACGTCTCTAAAGCTACTTAATAGGGCTGTCGAAGACTGTCTTACAATCCTGCAATAGGGTCCAAACCCCATACACTTTTATCGTGTTTAGGCTTATACTGGTCTTGATCAAACGGTTTTCAAACCATCAGGCTAGCTCAATGACCCTACACTCAACCCGCTATGAGCAAGAAGGTATCTACCTATACCGTTGGTCTGGTGCTACCTCGCTGAACGATGGCCTCCTGGCCATCTCTGATGACGTGGAAGCCTACTTCCAACGAGCGGATGCTTCACCAGTGCTGTATGTGGTGTGTGATGTGACAGAGTTGGCCGGGTTCCGCTTTGCTGATCTGGCGATGGCCTTGGCCTTCGGGCGGACCGCCAAACTGCGTGCTGCGGCCAAACGGCTGCGGACCATCGTGGTGGGCAGCGATCGCTGGGTACAGATCTGTCAGTTGCTATCCACACACCTACCTGATGATGCAACACGCATCTGGGCTTTTCCAACCCTCGACGATGCCGTACAGGCGATCCACCATCGGCAGCTTGAGCTGACCTCGTCCATTTACACCTAACAATACTGAAATCCGGGTTTACCCTACTTTC
>JAADYZ010000228.1 GCA_010092775.1 Chloroflexota bacterium | reverse complement strand
CCAGACTGGCGGCGACATCAAGAGTATGCTGCGAACCGTGTTTCTCAGCGCAGAATTTGCTCAGGCACCGCCCAAGCTCAAGCGCCCCATCACTCTGATGGCCTCGGCACTACGAGCACTCCGGGCCGACATCCGCAATCGGGGCATTCGCGAGATCGCCCAGAGGCTGCGTTGGATGGGCCATATTCCTTTCATGTGGCCCATGCCAGATGGTTATCCTGATGTGGCCAACGACTGGCTGAATAACCTCCTACCCCGCTGGAATTTTGCCTTTGATCTCATCAGCGGTGGGTTCGAGCAAATCGACATTGATTTCGACCAACTAACCGAGGCCGCACAGGTGGCCGACGTGCCAGGGGCGCTGCGCTTCTTCTCGCGTTTGACGCTGGGTCACGCGCTGAACACGGAGCTGCTGGCCCAGTTGGAACAGCACGTCGGCGCAACGGACCTCAGCCAAGATGGTGTGCGTCAGCGCGTCGGCGAGGCCATCGCTGCCTTACTGGCTAGCCCCGAATTTCAGTGGATGTAGACTTAGAGACGAGACAACTATGACGACCCAACTTCACTGTGATGAGTACGACGAATTGAGCCGTGGTTCCTATTTCTTTGGTGGCTTCGGCATGGCCCCCGGTGTGATGAGTGGCGTACCAAGCTGGATGCCTGGCATCCGTCTGGCAGACCCGAACGTCGGCCCAGCCGGAGATACCCTCGTGTGTATCTTCCTACGAGGGGGTATCGATGGCCTGAATGTGATCGTCCCACACGGCGACGATGAGTACTACCGCCAGCGGCCTACCCTGGCCATCCCTCGTCCTGGCGATGCCCAGGCAAGTGTGGTGGACCTTGACGGCTTCTTTGGCCTGCACCCCATGTTGGAACCGTTGCACGCGATTTATGAAGCTGGGAGTCTGGCGGTAGTCCACGCCACTGGCAGCCCAGATGACAGTCATTCGCACTTCCAAGCCATGGCCGCGATGGAGCGTGGCGTCTTTGCAGGTGGCACCTACTCAGGCTGGCTGGCACGCCATCTCGCTACCTACGATACCGGGAACAGCTCGGCCTTACGCGCTATGGCCGTGGGAGAGATGCTGCCCCTATCATTGAGTGGCACGCCAGCAACCGCGCTGCAATCGCTGTCTGAATACCGCTTAGCCGCTGACGACAACGCAGCTACGTTGCTGGGCCATCTTTACCAGGGCAAGGACGATCTACTGTCTCAGGCTGCACGCCAAACACTCGATACGCTCCGGGCGCTGCGCTTGGCCGAGGCCGAAACGCGAGAGGTTCAAGGGCGGGCCTATCCTGAGACCGATTTTGGCCGCGCCATGCACACCGTAGCCGACTTGCTTGATATGGATGTGGGCGTGGAGGTCGCCTGTGTTGACCTCGACGGCTGGGATACTCACGCTGGGCAAGGTGCCGTCGAAGGATTTATGGCGACCAACCTCGATAATTTGGCCCAGGGATTGACCGCCTTTTATGAAGATATGGGGCCACGCATGGGCAACATCACCGTGTTGGTGATGTCGGAGTTTGGGCGACGTGTGCGTGAGAATGCCGCACTTGGCACCGATCACGGGACGGGCAATATGCTCTTGCTGATGGGCGATGGCCTCAACGGGGGGCAGGTGCACAGCACCTGGCCGGGCCTTCACCCTGAGCAGCAGACCGGCCCCGGTGACTTGACGATCACGGTCGACTATCGCCATATTCTGGCTGAGATCACCCTCAAGCGCCTGAATAACCCACGTATTGCTGAGGTCTTCCCTGGCTTCGAAACCGAAGACTTGGGAATCGCCAAGCCAAGAGCTTGATGGAAAGCATCGGGAGAGAGAGACGATCATGAGTGAAACAACACCCCCACCGCCAAGCGGTGTGGCCGAAGTAGAACGCCAGGAGAAACGCCAGATTCGGCGCGAGTATTTGTTGGTCGGCGTGCTTGCAATCGTAGCGGTTTGCTGCATGTGCGCTGGGCTGCTTGCCCTTGGCGGGAACAACAATCGCGCCAATAATCCAGGTCCGGGCCAGGCCGTTAACGCTGAGAACCCCGCGCCGACAGCCGTACCTGAGCTGCCGCCCACCCCCACCTCGCCTGCTGCGGCCGTCGGGGCGTCACTGGAAAATCCAGCATCCGTCGGCATGCCAGTTGAAGTCCCCCTCTTCCGCTTCACCGTGCTGAGCGCCGAGCGGCCAGCAGACGCCCGCCTGGCCAGTTACTCGCCGTGGAACGTTGCACCGGAAGATCAGGAGTTCCAGGGCGTGCGTGTGCGTGTGGAGTGTATTTCAGAACAGGAGTGCAATTTTGCGGTCTGGCAGATGGACCTGATCGGGTCAAGTGGTGTGATTTATGCGCCGCGCGTCGTGTTGGTTGATGTGCCTGACCTGGCTGAGAGCCGCGAAATGCTGCCCGGTTCATCTTTCGAAGGCAGCATTTATTATGAAGTACCTCGCTCGGAGGGCAGTGTAACCCTGCGCTGGGAACCAATCGTCGGGAATTCGGTCTATATGCGCGTCCCCTAGTACAAGCCGACTGGCGATCAGGCGGGTGTCTATCGGCTCGCCTGATTGGTCAGCCTCATCTTCAGCGGACAAACAAGCGCAGTAAATAGTAAAACACGCCCGCTGTCGCATCGATCGTTGCGGCGACATAGGTGAGTGCGGCTGCATCCAAGACACGATCCACGCCCTGAATTTCCTCGCGCGTCGCGATCCCCTGTGACGACAGCAGCTCCTTGGCTCGTCGGCTGGCGTTGAATTCTACTGGCAGGGTCACAAATGAGAAGAGCGCTACCGTCGCATACAAGAGCACCCCAATTAACGCGATCACAATACCGATCAGGAATATGCTGAGCGCGAAGCCTGCGATAATCACCCAGGGACTGATGGCACTGCCAAGCCGCACCAGGGGCACAATGGCCGTCCGTAGGTAGAGAGGGATGTAACCGTCTTGATCCTGCACCGCATGGCCGACTTCGTGAGCGGCCACACCGGCTGCAAAGACGCTGCGGCCATCGTATACGGCTGGGCTCAACCGAAGGATGTTATTCTGTGGATCGTAGTGATCGGTCAGTGTCCCATCTACCCGCTGAAGCTCGACGTGCTGCAAGTCCTGTGAGTCGAGCAGATAACGGGCGATCTCAGCGCCGGTCTGGCCGCTGGCATTAGGCACCTTGACGTAGCGGTCAACTGCCGATTTCACGCGCCACTCAGCCAACAGACTGACTAAGATCGGGACAAGGAGACAGGACAGACTACATAGTATCGGGATCATTGAAGTCACCTCGGCAGGTCAACACAGTGCAGTGATTTTAACCCAGCGAAGCTGCGCAGCCGAGTCAATCAACCCGTTTGATAGTAGCGTTTAAGTCCCTCGCCTAACATCATGAAACCTAGAATCAACACAAAAAATCCACCCGCTGCCCACATCGAAATCCAAGGGGCAATGAAGAAGTTATCCCATCCATAAGAGAGGATTTGAGCCAGTTCAGGCTGCCCCTGTATGGCGATGTCCAGTCCTTCAGTTGACGGGCCGCCAATGTTGATGATCGCGTTACCGCCGAACACAAAGCGCAGAAAGCCTAACTCGGCCAACTGAATCAACACGATACCCATCTCCAGGGTCAGCAGCACTGGGGCCAGATGCCGCATATTTGGGATGATGTGCTTGATCAGAATGTGCCACTCGCCCGCCCCCAGTGAACGCGCCGCTTGAATGTAGGGCTGCTCACGCAGAATACGCAGACGTTGAGCCACCATATCTGAGATGTTCACCCAGCCGGTGATGTTGAGTGCTAGGATGAAGGGCCAGGCCCCCAGCCCCGACCAACCGGTCAGTTGCAATGAGACGATTGCCACCAAGATCAAGGGAATAGTGGTCGCCGTCTGAGTCACCAGGTCTAAGGTATCGGCCAACCTTCCGTTCGGATACCATCCTCGAACATAGCCCATCCCAGCGCCCAGCACCGCCCGTACCACTGTGATCAAGGCGGCCAAGCCGAGCGTCGGATAGAAAGCCCAAAGCCAGCGGCTCAGGAAGTCACGACCGGCAACGTCTGTACCCAGCGGATGATCAGCATAGGTATTGGGTTCGATCGGATGGAGCACAAACTCGCCATCGGGTGTTTCATAGATAAAGGATGTCTCCTGTGGATCCGCCGGTGCCAAGAAAGGGCCAATCAGAGACACCGCAATCGTCAGGCCAACCAGAATCAAACCGACGATCAGGGCGAGGTTCGCGCGATTGGTGGATTTCATGGAGCGCTGCTTTCTAGTAATCAAGCCGCTTGGGTCTGCAAGCGTGGGTCAGCCGCTTGCGCCAGCGCATCGGCTATAAGCGTCGCAATCAAGAAGATGGCTGCCATCGCGGTCATCAGGGCCGCGCCAATTTCCGGCTGATAAGCCCACTGCCCCAGTGTCCGTGTGGTGAACACAAAAGCTAGAGCCTGACCGATCCCCGGCCATTGAAACATCACTTCAATAATCAGCAAACTGCTGATCAAATAGCGCAGCGAATTGCCCAGCGTGGTGATCGTCGCTGAGGATACGTTGCCAAATGCGTGGCGCAGCAGCACCAACCGCCATGGCAGGCCCTTGGCACGGGCTGTCTTGATGTAGGGTTTGGGCAGCTCCTCCGCCACCAGCTCAGAGGTCACGCGGGCGATCTCAGCGGCGGGGCGCAGTGCCAACGCAATCACGGGCAAGATGAGATGCTCAACGTTGCCGAAACCCATAATCGGCAGCATGGTCCCCGGCTCACCGCGCAGCGCTGATAGACGTAGCATGCCCGCAATTAACACGATCCCCACAAAGAAACCCGGCATAGAGAAGCCAGCCAGGGTCAAATAGAGTGCTCCTGGTTTGGCACGCGCCCACTCCAGATCGACCGAACTCAAGCCCACCACAATGCCGACCAATGCGGCTAATCCCATTGCGACACCCAGCAACAAGACGCTTTTCCACCAGGCATCGGCCATAAAACTCGTGATAGGTTGCTGTGTAGAGGCCAGTGTTCCCCATTCACCTTGCCCCAGCCCAGCAGCCAGATAATCTCCATAGGATTGGAAAATCGGCTGCAAAGCCACCGGCGGGCCTTCGTATGGTAGGCCTGCTGTCAGGGCATCCCGCTGGGCCGTTTGACTCAGGTATGCAGCCAACACAAAGCCAAATGCGTTGGCCACCCCGACTAACCCCGCCAGGATCAAGAGTCTGCGCAACACGAACCGGATCATGATCAATCCCTTGTTTCTGTCAAATAGGCGTCAATGCGGTAGGTGGCGTCGTTGGGGTTCATCACCAAAAGCTGAGCGTTCTGGCCGCCAGTCGTGCTGTCGTCGCGCAAGATCGAGCGCACTTCCCCTGTGGTGTCGATGTAAATTAGGGTCGAGGTACGATCAGCATAGCCAAACTGATCAGCTAACTGGCGGTTCTCGTCAATCGCCACGGGGAAGGTATAGCCGCGCTCCTCAACAAAAGCGGCGGCCGATTCAGCATCATCGAGCGGATTAATCCCCAGCATAACCAGCTCATCGCGCTGATACTGATCGTAAACGTTCTGTGCGTTGCGCAGCAACAGGGCCTCAGCGTAGGTGGGCACTTCACCAGGAATCGTCCAGAAGAACAGCACGATCACTGCCCCTTGATGCTGTATAGGGTCAAACACCTCACCAGAGAGCGTCTCGATCTGGAAAGACGGCAGCGCATCACCACGCTCGACATCGGGGGTGGGGGTCACGGTTGCAGTTGGCGCTGCTGTCGCTGGAGCGCTCCGGCAACCAACCAGAAGCAAGAACAGGGCGACCAGCAACCGCCCTGCCCATTTTACGGTAGTCATAGATTCTCCTACGATGATTCGAGCCACCAATAATACCAGACGCGATAAGCGAGATCGTCCGGCGCAAGCATGAGCGTATCCTGATTGACGATCGCGCTGGGGTGCACGGAGCGAACGCGGCCTTCAACATCCAACCAGACCACACTATCGGGAGAGGGGGCCTGCCTTGCACCGTTGTCCAGGCGAGTGAGGATACTATCGTTGCCCTGTACCGCGGTGAAGTTCAGATCATTTTCCTCAACATAGCTGCGGATGGCCACACGACTGTTCCACAAGTTCACGCCGATGACGGCCAGCTCGCCAGGGTAGCGGTGGGCGGCCTCGCTGGCGTTGACCAAACGCCGCAGCGCATCAGGATCATGTTCGATCTGCCAGAAGAAGATCACCGTAGGCTGTTGTCCCAACTCCTCAATCGAGAACGGATCGCCGTTCAGGTCGGTCAGCATCAAGTCTGGTATATTCGTGGCCGTCGGGATCATTTCGATGCTTGGTGGCGTCATGTCATCTTGCGCAAACATGGCGGAGTTGACCAGGTCGCTGGTGCGAGTTCGTGCTGCAATGAGGGTTGACTCTTCAATGGGTGCGGGCAACGTCGCCCAAAACCCTTGGGCCACCAATGTAATCAGCAACGCGGTCAAACCCAAAGCCAGTGATGGCCCCAATGTGGATCGCTGTTGAATAGACGATGGCACGTCCTCAGGTGGCATTTCTGCGCGCAGTTGCGCCGCCTCGGCTAGGAAAGCGTGCCGAGCCACTTCAATTTGCTCACGGGTGGGCAGCTCCGCTGGCGCTTTGTGTCGATTGAATACAGGCATTCCGACATATCCTCGTTATTGATCTAAGTGAGCCAGTCGCTGGCGCAGGGTGGTCAACGCGCGATGTTGCAGCGCCTTCACGGCGCCTGTCGTCACATGCAGCACATCGGCAATTTCAGCAGGTCGTAGACCGGCAAAAAAACGTAACCGCAGGACTGTCTGTTGGCGACTCGGCAGAGCTTGTAAATGTTCATCGACGCTTTCGGCCCACAGCCTGATCGAAACCTGCTGATCTAAGGAGAGTGCCTCAGCGGTCGCGTGCATCTCAGGCAAATGGCGCCGTTGTCGAATCTCACGGCGTTGTTCATCGACAATCAGGTTGCGGGCCACTTGGTACAGCCAAGCTCGGATCGACCGACGTGGGCCGCGTCCATCGCGCAGGCCGTGCAGCAAACGGTGGAAGACCTCCGCCGTTAGGTCTTCAGTCGCCTGTGAATCACGCAGCCGTTTATAGACGTAGCCGTACAGCTCTACATAATAAGTGTCGAAGATATGGGCCAGCGCCGCCTCATCCAAAGCTTGGGCACGCGCCAGAAGGGTGTCTGGATCCATATGCGGCTCTTTCGCGCCAGTTTGCTGCTATACAGAGAGGACGCGCAAAGAAGCAAATGGTTACGCTACTTTTTCGGATCGCCTTTATAAAACAGCTCACTCACCGATTGATTGTAGTGTACACGATTAATCGTGCGGCTGAGCGTGTCAGAAAGGGACTTCACCGTGACGAACGACAGCTCTTCAAACGAGGGCGTTTGTTCGATACTGTTCGTGATCACTACTTCGCGTAGATTATGTGTCTCGTGCAGGGCGGCCAAGCGATCACGAGCGACCTCCATGCATAAGTTGTGTGATACGCCTACATAGACTTCCTGGATGCCTTTTTCCTCAACCAACTTTTCAATCAGCGCCTTCATGGTGCCGCCGCTGCTGATCATATCGTCCAGCACAATCGCGATGCGCTTGCCACTGAAGTCACCGATAATCTCGGTGATTTCAGCTTGTTCGGGGCGGGGCCGAAACTTCGAGGCGATCGCACTGCGCAGGCCCAGCGCTCGCCCGAACAGCGTCACAAATTTCGACGCACCTGCATCTGGCGCGACAGTGATCACATCATCACGATTTTGGAAACGTCGGAAGGCTTCCAGAAAGAGTGTGATCGACTCCAGCATCGCCACCGGAATGTTGCCGTAGAATCCGCGCACCTGGCTGTGATGCGGGTCCCAGGTCAGCAGTCGATCAATTCCCGCTTCGATCGACAGGTCCGCCATGAGCTTGGCAGTCGTTGGCTCACGCATAAAGGTGGTCGGCTTATCCTGACGGCTGTAGGCCAGATAGGGTAGCACAGCTGTGACGTGGCGCGCACCATGCTCGCGCAGGGTGCGTACAGCGATCAGGAAGGCCATGTAGTTCTGATCGACGCTGCGCTCCGAGATGGGGTCAAACAGACTTTGGACCAGAAACACATCATAACCGCCCACATGTGCATCAAGCCGGACGCAGGTTTCTGAGTCTGAGAACTGAAAATCAATGTCTTCTAAGTAAAGCACCTCGCCCTTACTGTCTGCTTCAGCCAAAAGCTCGCGATAGCGCTCAACAATGATGCGTGATAAGTAGGTCCCAGAGCGGCAACTCGCGATCAACAGTCTGCCACGCGGCGAGGCAATCTGCGGGACTTCCTCCGGAATGAAGAACGGTTTGGTGTGTGGAAAGATATTCGTAGTGACCATGAGCTCCCCCTCGGCTCTAAACTAAGGGACAGTCCAATCGCGATGAACTGTCCCTGATGTCAGGTCCAACCTGGGGCTAAGCGCCAAATTTCCCGAAGCGCCCTGCATGAGCGACGGCCAGCGGCAGCAGCTCGGTGGCTGGCATACGAGGCCCCAACCCGCCGCTTATGCAAGCGGTTTCGCCGAAAGTGGTTACCGGGTCGCGTCGGGCTAGCGGCGACCACAGCAAGGTGGGTACCGGGTGCCAACTATGTGACTTCATCTTGGATGGCGTCGAATGATCGCCTGTCACAATGATCACATCCGGATTCAGCTCGCGCAGGCGCGGAATCTCCTTGTCGACCTCTTCGATCAGTGCCACCTTCTTGTCGAAGTCGCCGTCTTCACCAGCGCTGTCGGTACGCTTCCAATGGACATAGAAGAAATCATGATCGTTCCAGGCTTCGCTCAAAGTGGTCATTTCAGCGGCAAAGCTGTCTTCGGTCTTCAGTGGCGTCATGCCGACCAACTGGGCGACACCGCGATACATGGGATAGGCAGCGATGGCGGCACAGCGCAAGCCATAAACGTCTTCGATAGTCGGCCAATCTGGGCGCATGGCAAAGCCACGCAGCAGCAGCATGTTGGCCGGGCTGTGATCCTTCAAAATCTCGCGCGCCTGGCTGATGAATTCCTTCACGTAGCCAACAGTTTTTTCCGCGGCACTGTCGAGAGCCCGAGGCTCAAGCGGCGGGACGCCAGTTTGCTGCGGGTCGGTGGTGCTGATCTCGCCGGAGAGTTCTTCGCCACGCAGCACCAACAGCGAGCGATATTCCTTCACCGGCTGAATGAAGACTTCAACGCCGTCAATGCTGACCTGCTCTTGCAGCAGCGCACATAGTTCGGCGCCTCTTTCTGTCGGGATGCGCCCAGCACGCCGGTCTGTTACGTTGCCAGCGTCATCAACCGTGCAAAAGTTTCCCCGCGCTGCCACATCAGCCATGTCCAGGCCGAAGCCGACACCCAACGCAGCCAATACGCCGCGCCCAACGACAAAGCGCTGTGCATCATAACCGAACAATCCGAGGTGAGCGGGACCACTGCCCGGTGTTACTGCCCAGCCTGCCGGCTGCTGCAAACCGCAGATACCTTCTGCCGCCAGTTGGTCCAGATTTGGGGTGTTGGCTGCTTCGAGTTCCGTCTTCCCATCCGACTCGCGAGGAAGCCCGCCTAAGCCATCTAGCACTAGCAGCACTATTTTGCTGCTGCCCGGCTCGCTAACGCCTTTTGCAAAATCGAAATCCATCAGTGCTCTTCCTTGTGGTGAATTGGCTTGCCTAAATGTGCCACACATGATGCACGCCATAGAGGTTGGCGCGCCGCCCCTATTGTAACGCCATTCACCGTTCTGACCTCAGACAGACATCATAGCTTAAGGGTGTTCATGCGCTTTAAAACATCAGGCCACACGTGAAACCATCGCGTGTAGCCTTTGATCCGTTCTGATGCAGAGACGAGCTTGATCAACAATCGGAGCACGGTTGGCCTCTGCTGCCGTTCGTCACATACAAGTTTGGTCCGCTTATTTGGCAGCCGCCAGCTGAGCGGCGTCGGGTGCTTCACGATAAGCTACCGAGGTTTCGACACTCAAACGGGTAGTCAGGTAGAAGGCCACCATCAGCATCACCACTTCAATGGCGAAGACGGCAGAGTAGGCCAGAAAAGCGTTGCCCGAAATCGACAAGATGACGTCGACAATCGAGCCCCCCATCAGGCTGCCGAAGGCCCGGCCAAGCTGATTGGCCACCCCCCACACGCCCATCAAGAGGCCAGCCCGTACGACGGTCGTGAAGTTGATGATCCCGGTCAGCATGCCGGCACCAGCCAGCCCGGTTCCCAGACCCATCACGAAGACTAACCCACGGAACAGCCCCACGTTGCCAAGGCTGCCCGCCACGATCAAGCCGCTAAATACGACCATGCTTGACAGCAAACCAGCACGCAACACAGTGATGTGGCCCAAGAGTTTGATCAAGAACAGGCCAGACAGAATCATCGAGATCATCACGCCAACACCCCAGAAGGCGGTCAGTCGCGTCGTATCGCCCACATCCATATTGAGCACCTGCGCGCCATAGGGCTCTAGCAGCACATCCTGCGCCAGCGTGCCGACAATCGTGAAAATCACCAAGATGAAGAAAAGGCGAATCTGCGGGTCAGCAAGGACTACCTCCCGAACCACTTGCCCGAAAGGCATATCCCGCGCCTTCTCAACAAACTTCTCGGTCTCTTCACGTGGGGTTTGGGACTCCTGCCCAATTGCTGCGACGAGGCCCAGGAAGAACACAATCGCTGCGACACCAATAGAGACAGCCAGCAGCCGTGCCGGGTCAAAGGTCTCGAGGGCACTCCCAAGGCCACCGGCCCCCATCACCAAACCGAGCAGGGTGACAACCTCATACAAGGTAATGGCACGAGCACGAGCGTCGCCAGTAAAGCGATCTGAGAGCAGGGCCATAAAGGTGTTATGCCCCAAGTTGCGACCAAATCCGTACAGGGCGAATAAGAGACTCAATGCCAAGGTCACGCCCAACGCCCCGACAGCCCCATTAATCATCAGCAAGGTCGAGACGACGATCCCAAGACCAGTCAGCAAAACCCCTAGTACAATATAGGGTTCGCGCCGCCGCCCCAAGATCGGGAAGCCATCCGAGCGATAGCCTAGCCAGACTCGAACAGGGGAGATCAACAAGGGAATCGCAAAGAAGAAGCCGACCAAAGCGGGTGAAAAGCCGATGTCGGCAATCATGATCCGGTTCAGTGTCCCACCGACCAACGCCCCTGCTAGCCCATAGGCCAGCGGAAACGCAGCCAAGCGCAGAATATTGACGATGCGGGTAACGGTATTCATGAGGTATCTCTATTCTAGGCAGTGATTGTTTCGATAATCGACTGAGCCGCTTGCCGTCCCTGTCGCACACAGTCAGGAACACCCAAGCCGCGATAAGAACTTCCGGAAACCAGCAAGCCTTCTGGCAGCAATTCCTCGATCTGCGCCACCCGCTCAAGGTGCCCTGCGTCTGCGGCAGGGTAGCTGCCTACCCAGCGGAAGGCTTGGCACATCACCGGCTCCGCATCTAGGTTTAGCAGGTCGCGCAGTTCGCCGCGTATCGTCGCCACCAATTCCGCCTCGCGCATGGTAGCGGTTTCTGGCTGTGCTCCGCCGAAGTAAACGCGCAGCATCACGAGGCCTTCGGGGGCACGGCTGCCAGCCTTGGCAGACGTGACCGTTATTGCATCAATGGCACGGTCTTCCTTGCGAGGGATCATCAAGCCGCGCAGGCCTTCATCGAGGTCAATGTCAGTGCGGCGATAGGCCAATGACATCGTCCCGAGATTCGTGTGGCGAATCGTTTCTAGCAGCCTGGCTGCTTCAGGAGCGATGTCTGGCAAGAAGCGGGCAGCCACATTGGCCGGCGTCGCCAGGATGACCGCCGTAGCCTCGAACTCACTGCCGTCATCTGTGACAATCCGATAGCTGTCACCTGAGCGTTCGATCCCTACGACAGCAGTGTTCAACCGGAGATCAGCCGTTGATTGCTCGACGAGTTCGTCGATTAACTGCTTCCCACCGTCCTTGAACGTTACAAAGCTCGGCGGGATCTCTTCGCCGGCCTCCCGGCACTTCCGCTTAGCACGCATCCGCCCGATGGTACCTGCAAACAAGCCGCCATACTCACGCTCCATCTCGCGCATGACGGAAGAGGTATACATAATGCTTTGCGTTTCAGGGTCCGCATTATAAATGCCGCCCAACACCGGACCAATGAGGCGTTCCAGCGCTTCGCGACCGAGGCGCCGCGTCGCAAATTCGGCCAGTGATTCGTCACCATCGTCACGGCGCGCGGGAATCAGGGGCTCGGCCAGCATGCGCAGCTTACCCCAGATCGACATAATCGGGGATAAGGCAAATCCTAGTGGGTCCATCTTTAGCTGGATAGGCTGAGCGTCGTGGAGAATATAGATTCCACTGTGTTCACTCGTGTCCTTCACCAGTTGATCTCCCAAGCCCAGTTCATGGACCAGTGTCCACACCTCTGGCTTGCGCGTAATGAAAGTATCTGGTCCCCCATCAACAATGAATTCACCCAAACCTTCGACCTTCGGTCGCGTCGTTTGGATTTTGCCGCCCCATTGAGCATCCTGCTCCAGGACAACAACCTCAAAGTCACCCTGTTG
>JAADYZ010000227.1 GCA_010092775.1 Chloroflexota bacterium | reverse complement strand
CGTTCAGAATGTCGATCCCGGCTTGCATGGCATACTCGCCCATGAAGCAGCCCACCACCGGCACATCAACTCGATCGGATAGGTCGGCAACGCCCTTGGCCGTCTCGACGATTTCGGTCATGGCTTGCGGTGTCAAGATCACCATGATGGCATCGACATTTGGGTCTGCCGCCACCTTATCAAAAGACTTGATGAAGCGATCTGCGCGAGCGTCACCCAGCACATCGACTGGATTGGCTGCTGAGGCCGCATCCGGCAGGAATTCCATCAGCTCCTGCATGGTGTTGGATTCCAATCGAGAGAGTGTCATCCCGGCGCGTTCGATGGCGTCGGTCGCCAGAATGCCCGGCCCCCCGGCGTTGGTCACCACCGCCACCCGGTTACCAGGCGGCAGCGGTTGGGTCGCAAAGGCGATGGAGTAATCGAATAGTTCTTCCATCGTGTGGGCGCGGATCACACCGGCTTGACGGAAGGCGGCGGAGTAGGCCTGTTCGGACCCGGCCAGCGACCCCGTATGGGAGGACACCGCACGCGAGCCAGCCTGTGTCACACCAGACTTGACCGCCACAATCGGCTTCTTCTTGCTGACCTCACGCGCGACCCGGACAAATTCCTGGCCATCGGGCACGCCTTCAATATAGGCCACCAACACCTTAGACTCTGGGTCTTCGGCCCAGGCTTGCAGCAAATCAATCTCGCTGACGTCGGCCTTGTTGCCCAGGCTGACGAACTTGGAGAAGCCCAGCATACCAGCCAGCGACCAGTCGAGTACGGCAGTTCCGAGCGCGCCCGACTGCGACATGAAGCTGATGCCACCCTGTGGGGGTGTGGCCGCAGCAAAGGACGCGTTGAGCGGGCTGAAGGTATCAATCACACCGAGGCAGTTCGGGCCAATCACCCGGATGTTGTGATCCTTGGCGATCTGGAGGACTTCCATCTCGCGTTCCAGACCTTCCTGACCGGCCTCGCGGAATCCAGCGGTGATAATCACCGCCGACTTGATGCCCTTTTCACCAATCTCTTTCATGGCGGCTGGCACAAAGCGATAAGGGATGACCACCACCGCAAGCTCAATATCCTCCTGGACTTCGAGCACGCTGGGGTAGGCTTTAATATCTAGAATTTCGTCTGCTTTCGGATTGATCGGATAGACCGGGTACTTGGCCGAATACCCACTGTCGATCAGGTTTTTGACTACGGCGTAACCCAGTTTATCCGGGTCACGGGAGGCACCAATAACGGCGACGGATTGGGGGGAGAAGAAAGCTTCGAGCATAGACCGTCCTGTTTCTCGTGGCGGCCTCTGGCGAGGCCAATGCATTAGGTCACCATCTGTCAACACAGTCAGCGCGCACCAGAGGAGCCGCTATGCAGCGCTCAGTTTGTGAGATGCGGCGCAAACCCGCCGCGGTTATAACCCGCTTTGAGGTTCGTTTCAATTCTGAGTGACGTTCGTCCGGCCTAAAGCGACCTTCGACACGCCAGTCGAGAGGATTCGCCCATCATTGGGCCGGGCTGGTATTGAGGCTGTAAGTCCCGCCGCCGAAAAAGCGGAGATACAAAATGTAACGCCCCGTCTCCGGTAGGGTCAGCTCCAGCCGCTCGTCATCGCCGTTGGATCCATCGTTGACGAATGCAATGCGCTCGCCCTCATCTGTATACAGTTCGATCCAAGGGTCCAGGCTGAGGCTGGGTTGGACGCTTAAAGTGAGTGTTTGCTGGGCTTGGCCGTCAATCAAGGCCAGATGCCCCTCAGCGGTATAGCCATCTACGGCCGGAGGAATGGCAGCATCCAGAGGTTCAGCCTCCAGTACGAAAGTCGGCACTGATCCATCGGTAATGAAATCGAGCGAGACAGGTAGGGGCACCACATTGAGGCGGTAGCGCCCCGCGCCACTATATGCTGACACCTCAATGCCATATTCGCCTGGCAGGTCGAGTTCATCGGTGACGATCAGCGAGTTGAGGTTGCCCGCGCCGTCATCGTCAGCGTCCATCAGGGTGCCGTCCGGATCGTACAGGGTCAGATAGGGATCAAACTGATTGGACTCCAGGCGGATTACAATCGCTTGCGCGTCCCCCGGATCAAAATTCCAGATTTGCGCACTGTTGGGGCTGGGTAGGTTGCGCTCTTCATTGTTGATTTCATCGAAGGAGCCGACCGTCAGCGCCAGCGGATTATCGCCCGCCGCCGGGGTGATCTGCTCAAAGATGCCTTCAAAGGCCGGCGCGGTCGGATCGATACAGAGGCAGGCCGCCGCCGCCAGGCTAAGCATCGCTGCGGCGCTTGCAAGTCGTTGGGTAAGACGGTGATCGCGAGTCATCACTTGGTTCACTCGCCCGCGACGACTCCAGCCATCGCGGGCGATGCAGATCTGCTTACTGAGTGGTAATCGAGTAGAAGCCGTCACCGGTCGAGAAGAAATCGGTGCGGATCGCATAGAGACCCGTCTCGGGCAGGCTGATGGTGATCACCTCTTGTTCACCACTAAAGCCAACATCCTCATTGGCCAGTTCGCTGCCGTTAGCACTGTAGAGGGCCATGGTCATGTCCATCTCGGCATTGGGTGTGCCGGTAAAAGTGATCGACTGCCCCGCCGTGCCCTCAAAGAAGAAGTAGTGCGCCTCCAGGAAGCCGCTCACAGCCGGTGGGTTGAGCGTCTCACCAACGGCAAAGCTGCTGATGTAAGTTGGCAGTTCCACGTCATCAAAAGCGGGCAGGTCGACCGGCGCGGTATAGATTTCCAACTGGTAGGCACCCGAGCCTGTACCAGCGAATGACCCCACCTCAATCGTCACCTGACCGACGACATCAATCGCATTGATCGCGACCGCCGGATTGGTTCCGCCACCGCTATCGTCGTCTTCAACCAATACCGCACCATCTGATCCATAGACCGCTAGCGTAGCATCGAATTCGCTCGAGAAGACGCGGACCACAACAGCGAGCGCCTCTTGTGGATCAAAGTCAAAGGTGTCGGTCCCGCCTGATGCGAGACTGCTGTTCTCCACAAGCAAGCCTGTCAGGCCTGCACCAGCGGGACTACCGCCACCGTCAATCGGGTCAGCGGGGGGCTGCTCAGCCGGAGCCTCGGTTGGGGCCGCTTCGGGCGCGGTATCGGGTACAAGCGTAGCGGTTGCGTCAGCGATACCACCATCGCTGCCATCATCCCCCTGCGGTTCAACAATCCCGCCAGCATCCGCAGTCAGCGTGCCTTCAACACCCTCGGTGATGTCGGTCACAGCGGAGGTGCATACACAGGCCGCCGCGGCCAATGTCAGCCCGACGAGTGCGAAAACAGGCAGGCGCTTCGATGGATTAGTCATTCGTCGTTAACTCCCTCTATATGGAAAATCGCTGACCGACTGTACTCTGAAGCGCCGATGTTGGCAACCGGGCTCTGGCTTGCCCAGCGGATGGTGCGCAGCCACATAACGGGAGCGTTGCGCTTTCTTCACAGGCTTGCTGATCGGTGCTATAGTTGGGGCGACCTGTCATTGCAGTCCCGCAAGGGGGACGACGCTCCTATGCTTGACGACCAACCCAATGACCCGACTGTGCTGATCGTAGACGACAGCATTGAAGGCAGTCGCAGCCTGGCTGCTCTGCTGGAGCTAGAGGGCGCCACCGTGTTGTTGGCGCACAACGGCCAGCAGGCGCTCGACATCATCTTCAATAGAGACGATCTTGATGTGGTGATTCTCGATGTGATGATGCCCGGCATGAACGGCATGGAAGTCTTGACGGTGATCCGTGATAATCCCGATACGGCTGAACTGCCGGTGATCATGATGACGGCCCTGGACGAGACCACCGACATGGTACGCGGCTTTGAGTTGGGCGCTACCGATTACGTGACCAAACCCGCTCAATTCGAGGTGCTGTGGGCGCGCATCCGCACGCAATACAAGATCAAAAAGCTGCAAGACCAAATCCTTGAGGACTTGCGCACAGTGCGCCAGCTTAACCTCATGAAGGACAAATTCCTTCAGATCACTGCGCATGATCTTAAGAACCCGCTCAGCAACATCATCATGGGCATCGATGTGGTTGATCTGGCTTTCCAGCCAACCGGCGCGCCGATTGACCACAATGAGATTCTGGATCGGATGCGCGTCTCGGCCCGAACCATGCTCAACATCATCAATGACTTCTTGGACTTGCAAGCGATGCAAAGTGGCAAGCTCCGCCTACGCCTGCGCCCGATGCAGCTCAATGATGTGGCCGAGCTGGTCGTCAAGCAGTACCAAGCCTATGCCGATGCGAAAGCTATCCCGATCCATCTTGCGCTGGCGGAAGACCTGCCGCGCGTCCCCGGCGATTATGATCGGCTGTCGCAGGTGGCCACCAACCTGGTCAGCAACGCGATCAAATTCAGCACAGCGGGCCACCCAGTGATCGTGCGGACGCTCCTGGGGGATGATCAGTACATCCGTTTTGAAGTAGAAGACAATGGTCCAGGCATCCCAGAGGACGAGATGCCGCAGTTGTTCACCGAGTTCAGTCGGCTGACCAACCAACCGACCGGCGGCGAGAAGTCCTCTGGGGTGGGCCTGTCGATCTCCCGCCATATGATCGACCTACACGGCGGCCAAATCGGAGCGGATAGCGTGCTCGGTCAGGGGTCAACCTTCTGGTTCGCACTGCCGCTAGGGGATGTAGAAGCTCAAACCCGCTAGGCTTCCAGCATCATGAAATCCAGCAACAGGCATATATGCTTATTGCTACCTAAGCCATATGTGCTAGGATTTTCTTAACAACGATGACGTTTATCGACGTATCGTCCAGTTGGCACTGTTCAATCGGTGTGGACTCAACCTCAACAAGGTCGTAGACGCGGCCAACAGCGTATTTGGCACCTGCTGAATGCGTCCCCACCACCTGTTAATCACCCCATATGGTTGTGATGCAGTCACCAACCCCAGCCTTGCGCGTGGGGTGATGTCGATCCTTTGATGTTTGCCTGTATAAAGGGGAAAGCAATGTACGTCGTAGAAACCAATGACCTGACCCGCATTTATGGCAGTGGTGAGGCGCAAGTGCTTGCGCTGGACCATGTGTCTTTGCAGGTCAATCCGGGCGAATTTGTGGCGGTGATGGGGCCGAGCGGCTGTGGAAAGTCCACACTGCTGCACCTGGTGGGCGGATTGGATCGCCCCTCGGACGGACAGGTCAAGATTGATGGGCAAGACCTGGGCAGGTTGAATGATGATGAACTGACCGACCTACGGCGCGAACGCATCGGCTTCATCTTCCAGTTTTTCAACCTGATCCCAACGCTCGATGCCTTGGGCAATACGGCGCTGCCGCTCGTGCTCGGCGGGACGAAACCGGCTGAAGCCCAGGAACGCGCCGCCAACTGGCTGGATCGCCTGGACGTATCCGATCGCCAGACCCACCGCCCCGATGAACTCTCCGGCGGGCAGCGCCAGCGTGTGGCGATTGCCCGCGCCCTGGTCACGGAGCCATCACTGATCTTGGCCGATGAGCCGACTGGCAACCTGGACTCCGCCGCCGCTGATGATTTCGCCAAACTGCTGCGCGAAACGGTTGATCGCTGGGAACGCAGCATTTTGCTGGTAACGCACGACCCGCGCATCTCATCCTATGCCGTTCGCATCCTCAAGATGAAGGATGGCCGCCTGGTGGAGCACATTGAGAACATCCGCAACGGCGCAACGATCACCGAGTTGGAGGCCAGCCATGCGTGAACTACCACTTGCCTGGAGTTATCTCAAGGGGCGACCTGCTCGCACCATCATGACCATCCTGTCGATTGTGATCGGCGTGATGATCATGTTTGGGCTGAACGGCGTGGCCCCGGCGATCAAAGACCTACTGATAACAACCACCGAATCGACCACGCTGGCCAATGTTGACCTGTACGTCACACGGCGCGATGGCAGTTTCTTCCGCCAGGAAAACGTCCAGAACGTCAGCTCAGTACCAGGCGTCGAATCAACCGCCACCGTGATCATTCGCGCCGTGGCACTGCCTGTTGACGAATATCAGACAGCCGATGGCACCGACATCAGCACCATTCAGGTCTATGGCGTTGACACCAGCGTCTCCGATGACGCCTTCAACATCGTGGCAGCAGGTAACCGCCGGCTGGCCGAAGGTCGCGTCCTCGAAGCGGGTGACAGCGGCCAGGTTGTTCTTATCTCGCAGAGCTTTGCCGAAGGGCTCGGCGTCGGCGTCGGCGAGACGATTGAGCTGCCGGGGGCGGGCGGCTGGCTCGACTTCGAGATCGTCGGCATCCTGGATGAACCGGGCGTGCTGCTAGGCAGCCAGAATGTCTTCATGCCGCTGCCCGCCGCCCAGGACCTGTTGAATACGCCTAACCGGGTCAATGTCATCATGGGGCGCTACGCCGAAGGCGCAGATGCACGCGCCATCGATGCAACGGTGCAGGAGATCTTCGGCACCGGCTACGAACTCAGCCCGCTGGAAGGCGGCCAGGACGTGTGGGCCGCCCTGCTCGAGTTTACCAATGTGATCTTCACGACCTTCGGTCTGCTGACCCTGGCGATGGCGGGCCTGATCATGTACAACACTTTCCGCACCAGCGTCGTTGAGCGCCAACGCGACATCGGCTTGCTGCGCGCAGTCGGCGCGCGCCGCGGCATTGTGATGCGTACCGTGCTGCTCGAAGGCTTGATCCAGGCGGTCTTCGGCATCATCATCGGTATGCTGATGGGCCTCGGCTTTGCCTACCTGGCTCAGATTGGACTGGGCAGCATCTACTCACGCCTCTTCGGTCGCCCGCTGGGCATGCCTCGTTTCGATCTGTTGACCTACGCGGTGACGATCATTTTCGGCCTGGGTGTGCCACTGGTAAGCACGTTGCTGCCTGCTCGCAGCGCCAGCCAGATCACCCCGCTGGAGGCCATGCGCCCTTCAACGGTCGAGCATGAGAAGGCCGTCCAGCGCAGCCGCCTGGTCGTCGGATCGATCAGCGCGGTGTTGGGTGCAGCGGGCTTGTTCAGCGGCATTTTCCCGCTGATGGCGCTGGGAATGCTGGTCTTCCTGCTGGCGATGGGCCTGCTCGGACCACTGATGATCACGCCGATCACGCGTTTCTTCAATCGCGTCTTGTCGCTGATCTTCGGCCTGGAGGGCGGCCTCGCCGCTGGCAACATCGCTCGTCAACCGCGTCGTGCCTCGATCACCGCCACCTCGTTGATGGTCAGCCTGGCGATCATCATTGGCCTGGGTGGTATGCTGGCCTCGACCTACGGCGGCGCACTCGTCTTCCTGCGCACCAGCCTGCGCTCGGACTACATCATGATGACCAATTTGGTCGTCACAAACGATACCGTTGGCGCAAACCCGGATCTAGCGGAGACAGTACGACGCCTGCCCGAGGTGGCAGAAGTCACCACGATGCGCCAGACCGACATCTCCGACGCGGACGGTGTGGGCATCCGCCTGGTCGGCATCGATCCAGTTGAGTATGGGCGCATTGGTGGCCTGTCCTTCCTTGAAGGCGATGAGTCCGCTTTTAGCCACATGACTGACGGCACCCAGGTCATCGTCAATGGGCGCTATACTTCCCAGTTCGGCGTGGGCATCGGTGACACGATCAGCCTGAACAGTGATCGCGGCCCGGTTGAACTGACCGTGGCTGCTGTAGGCCTCGATTACCTCAACATGAAACTGCCCACCGTCTACCTCGATCAGACCACACTGACCCGTGAATACGGCGTGCGCAACGACGTCTTCCTGCTGATCAACGCGGTGCAGGGTGCGGATCGTGAAGACCTGGAGGAAAGCCTCTTGGCCACCACGACCGCCTACCCTGGTTTTGGGGTGGTGTCTCGTGATGAACTGTACGCAAGCCAGGAGCAGTTGGCCGATGCGGCAACGGTCGGCATGAACGTCATTCTGGGCTTGCTGGCCGCTCCGGCTTTGCTCGGCCTGGCGAACACGATGGGCATCAACGTGATCGAACGCACCCGCGAAATCGGGATGCTGCGGGCGGTTGGTGCGCGGCGGCGGCAAGTGCGCCGCATGATCATCGCAGAGAGCGTGCTGCTCTCGCTGATGGGCATCGCTCTGGGCATTATCAGCGGCATCTTCTTGAGTATGCTCATGACGGGCATCATGGACTTTGCTGGCATGGTGATCCCTTACTCCTTCCCGGCAGTAGGCGTCTTGACGGCTGTCGCTGTCGGCCTGATCGCCGGTATCGTCGCCGCCATGATCCCGGCCCGCCGCGCCTCCGATATGGAGATCATCGCTGCCCTGGCCTACGAATAAGCCCCCTGACGCGCGAAACAATCGCGGCGACAAGACGCTTTGTCGCCGCGATTTTGTTACTCCGAGGGCGCTTGACTTGGGCTAGCGTGTGGGGGTGGAGAAAAGGAGCGATGGCGCCTGCCCGCTTAATGTGCGATCACTGGGGATTGTCCGGGGCCTTTTTGCTCGCTTGGCAGCAGCCTCTCACAAGCTTGTCAACACGCTCAACCCTGTTCAATCGGCTCCAGTGTCATCTCCTGGCGTAGGGGGCTGTAGGAGCCAAATGTCTCCGCGTAGACCTGGCTGACCACTGCACCGAGCAGGAAGATTTGCGCGGTAATGAACACCCAGAGCAGGAAGACCACCAGCGAACTGGCCGCACCATAGGCTGAAACCAGCCCAGCCTGCCGCAAATACAAACCGATCAGTCCGTTGCCCAAGGTAAACAAAGTCCCCGACACCAGGGCACCCGGCCACACATCCCCCCAGCTCACTGCTTTGAGGGGGAGAGCCTTGTACACCCCGGCCAACAGCAGCGTAACCAATCCCAACGAGACCAGAAATTGGCCGCCGCGCAAAGTAGCCTGCGCACCACTCGGGATGAAATCGGCAAAGAAGGCATTCAGCGTTGACAGCATCGTATTGAGTAAGACGGTCAGCAGCACCAAGAATCCCGTCGCGAAGACCATCAACAGGGCAATGGCCCGTTTGCGCAGCACCACCAAAAAGCGCCGACTGGGCTCAACATCCACCTGCCAGATGACATTGAGCGCCTCTTGAAAGCGGTAGTAGACGCCCGTCGCGCCGAAGATCAAGGCCAGCACGCTGACCACCGTCGCGATAATGTTGCCACTCAAGGGATTGCTGGCATTCTCGCTGATGATCTCGACCTGTTGAGCCGTCTGCTCACCGGCCACCTCTCCGATCTGACCGATGATCTCGCGCTGGGAGATCTCCTGCTCGATCACGAAACCGGCCACCGTCAGCAAGATCACCAGAATCGGGGCGAGAGAGAGCGCGGCATTAAACGAGATCGCTGCCGCTAGAGAGGGAATACGATCTTGATTGAACTTCAGCAGGATTTTCTTCAAGAAGTTGAGGGTTGCATCACGTTCAAACACCATCGCAGCACCGCCTTGTTGATTTCATGCGCCATTGACTTTAGTGGATTGCCTCAGCGCCTGCCAGCTCGGTGAAACCATGAGGTGCGTACGGTCAGCCGCACACACCTCATGGACTTATGGCAGCTACCTTTTCAGGTCAGCTTCTCGCTCGGCCAGATCACTGGGCGTTGATGCCATCAAATACAGGTAACGTGCGTCGTGGCGCAGCAGCAGTTGATGCAGCCGCTCCACCGCCTGCGTCAGGTCGATGATGCGGGCGGTTAGTGATTCATGGGTCGTCGAGAGAAAGGCCTGCCACTCGTGATTGCGTTCGTCCAGGTAGGACAGAAAGCGATGCACCAGATAGAGCATCACCAGAACAAAGGGCACCTGCACCAGTGCCCCAATCAAGGGTTCAGTCATCATGCCTCCGATCTACTGCCCGCGCCCGACAAAGCTGGCCGAGAGCAGGCGTTCATGAAAGGTATAGTCGGCGCCAAAGGCATAGGCCCGCAGGCCTAAGGTGGCGTTGGCGGAGCAGCTCACGAGGGTCGTCAGGCTGATCCATTTGTGCTCGCCGTTGTTATGCGGCACCGCACTGCTGCCCGCCACCACATAGGCGCCATCAAGCAGTAAGCGCAGCGTACAGTAAAGGGCATTCGCGGCAGTCGTGAAGCGGGCCGAGGCCGTCACCAGATAGATCCCTGCCGTCGGGCAAAGCAGTTGATTGTTGCCCAGGTCGGCCAGACTCGCGTTATCGAAATTGCTGACCGTGAAGCTCAGCTCGGAGATGGCGCCGTTGGCGACCACCTGCGCACTCGACCCGCTGATCTGGGCGCTCAGCCCGTCGCGCAGAGCGATGGCGTTTTCCACCACATCTTGATTCCAGATCGACGCGCTGATCAAGTCGCCGGTATTGCGTTGGCTGGGGGGAATCCAGGCCATGGGTTGTCCTTTCGCTTGGTTGTATTCGACATCCAGGGTAGGGGCATAGCAGACGATGCCCCTACCGATTTAGCACACCTGTTTACTGGTGCGCCTGTTTCTGGCCATCCTCATAGGCGATGGCACCGACCAACACGCTGCCTATCAGGGTAAAGATCGTCAGCAGTTCGGTCTGCACTGCCTCAAGCTCCGGTACATAGGCGATCACCACATTGATGATCAGCGTGGCCAGCGCCACCAGGAATTTGCGGCTGCGCAGCAAAGCCAGCAGCGGCCCGATGATCGGCGTGATCGGTTCGGGCAGGGGCTCCGCCGCCAGAGATTTTGATGGGTTCTTTGTGGTCATGATGGTCTCCTCTAAGTCGCTTATTCGTCCGTCTAGCTACCACTTCGATTGTCAGTAGGCCAGCCGGGTGTTGATGCCCAACTGGATGTCGGCGCTCAAGCGCCAGTAGATGGTCAGATCGGCGGGGGCCGTCCACCAGGTCACCCGGTGGCGCGTACCGGCGCCGCTGATCGCGTGTCGGATTCGTTCCAGCACCGCGTTGATCTGCCCGGCAGCCAGGAGGGGGGCGCTCAGGCGCAGCGAATCATGCAGGTCCGCCTGGAGCGCTGCCGCGAGCAGATCGCCGCTGGCTTCGAACTGGGCGCTGGCTCGCTGCTCCGGTT
>JAADYZ010000226.1 GCA_010092775.1 Chloroflexota bacterium | reverse complement strand
CGAGCCGCGTAATATCCCAACTGACTCGCGGAGAAATCAAACTTGATGAAGATGGAATCGGTACGGTGCTGCCCAAAGTGGAGCAGTTCATCAACATCCGAATACATGGCGACATTGGCCTGCAAACGACCCGCTGCAATATGATGCAGCAGGTGAAAGGCTTCAAGAAAGTTGGACTTACCGGAGCCATTCGGCCCTATCAAGACATTGCTAGGGCGCGCCTCGATCTCGGCAGAACGGATCGATCTAAAGCCTTCAATCGTGACTTTTCTAATCGCCAACATGCTTGAATATCTGTTTCATCTCAATTTGATGCAAGTATAGCGAAGAATCAAAGAGGGCACGCGGAGTGCCCTCGGATTGCTTCAGGTTGATGCAGTAACCTACAGAGCTTGAGCAACAATCAAGGCGATGTCTTCGATCACAACTTGGTCATCAACGTTGGTGGATTGGACGGCTGAGCCAAGCATAATCGTGCAGAAGGGGCAGGCCGCTGCAACAGTCGGGGCCTTGGTTTCGAGCGCCTCTTCCACCCGAATCTCGTTAACGGGTGTTTCCTGATGCGTCTCGAACCAGACCTGGGCGCCGCCGCCACCACAACACAAGCCGGTATCACGGCTGCGCTTCATCTCAATCAACTGGATACCTTCGATAGCCCGCAGGGCATCACGTGGGTCGTCATAGACTTCATTGTAGCGACCCAGGTAGCAGGAGTCGTGATAGGTTATCTGCCGGTTTAAGCCACGCTTGATCTGCAAACGACCTTGGTTGATCAAGCCGCTGATGTAAGTGCTGTGATGGATCACCTCGTAGTTGCCGCCAAACTGCGGATACTCGTTCTTGAAGGTGTTGAAACAGTGCGGGCAGTGCGTCACGATGGTCTTGAACTCATATTGATCGAAGACGGCAATATTGGAATGCGACGCCTCCTGATACAGGTACTCGTTGCCCGCGCGCCGCGCCCATTCACAGTTGCAGCGCTCTTCGTCGCCAAGCAAGGCATAGTCGACGCCCGCCGCCTCAAAAATCTGGAGCATAGCACGGCTGACCTTCTGGCTCTCTGGATCGTAAGCGCCCGCACAGCCGACCCAGTAGAGGACGTCGGCCTTCTTCTTATCGGCTAACAAAGGCACATCCAGGCCCTCAGTCCAATCGAGGCGCGTCCCGCGTTGATTCCCCCAGGGATCGCCAGCGCGTTCCGCATTGGTCATGGCGTTCGCCAGCAAATCGGGCATGTCGCCTTCCATCAAGACCAGATGGCGGCGCATATCCACGATTGAATCAACATGTTCAATCAACACTGGGCATTCATGGACGCAAGCACGGCAGGTGGTGCAGGCCCAAAGGGCTTCCTCGCTGATAATCTCGCGGGTGATGGGGCGTTCGCCGTTGACGGTGCTTCCTTGCGCCATCGCGATCAAATCGGGTTCGTATTGGTTGATGGCCGCACGGATGTCCAGCACGATCTGCTTGGGGTTGAGTGGGGTTCCGGCCATGAAAGCGGGGCAGGCTGCTTGACAGCGTCCGCATTCGGTGCAGGCGTCGCCGTCCATCAACTGGAAGGGGCTGAGATCGGTGACCTGACCCACGCCAAAAGTCTCGATCGTCTCATCCTCCAGGTCCATCAGCGCCAAGGCACCTGGCTCTTTGAAAGAGGAGAAGAAAATGTTCAAGGGCGAGTAGATAATATGCTTCCAGGGCAGATCGAGGAAGGTGGCGTAGATGGTTGCGGTGATCGAAATGTGGAATAGCCACATGGCTAAATGGGCGTTCCGAAGGAATTCGATCGACGGATCGAAAGACATCAGCACCCGACTCAGGCCAAAACCGGCAAAGGACCACATTCCCCAGGCCGGATCAACCGCAGCCAGCCGCAAGGTCTCTATGCCGAGGCCGCTCAGCAGGTCGATCAGGAGAATCCACAGCATCGCGGCAAAGCCAAAGCTATAGGTCAGCTTGTTGGGGCGCGGCGTGATGCGGCGCAGCAGGGCGAGGCTCAAACCGAAAATACCTACGACGGTAAAGAAGTCGAGCACCAGTTCGAAGATCAGGTAGAAATTACCCTGCAAGAAGCGCCAATCAAACAGGGGGCGGGTGAAATCGGTTTCGATGAAGACCAGCGTCGTACCGATGAGCAGGGCGATAAAGGCCAGGAAGGTGGCCTGATGGAAGATTCCGGCATAGCTGTCCCGCGCCACACCGATCTGGCGTAGGGCGAAATCCCAGACACGCTTGAAGCGCTCGGGCAGCCGATCGAACTTGATCTCTGCTGGGCCGCCGCCTGCCGCTTCACCTTGCATCCACATACGGCTGCGCAAATACAGGCGAGCTGCCAGGATCGCCACGCCGAGAAAGTTCGTCACATAGAGCAGGGTAATCGCCCACTCTGGGATATTCCAATAGGTTTCACGAATTGGCATAGGGCCTCTTCCTAGTGCACGCCGACTCGCTGCGGAGCGGCTCACCACAATGCGGAGCGATTGAAGTTGGGCAAGGGGGCAAGTGATTGCCGAGCGCCAAACAGGCTTGATTGAGTCTAGCATAGCGCTGGAAGAGACAAACAGTGACGAATCTCACCTGTTGGCACGTCCGTCGCAGACCATCATTCAGGGTGCAGTTTGACGCCCCAAGTGTAGATCGCTTATACTGGCCGGAGCCGTTGAGGACGGCCCCTTCAGATCGCAGGACAACCCACTTAGAGAGACGCCCTATGCCTGAACAGGTCCCCCGCCGATGGTACATGGACGCTGTATTCTATGAACTCTACATACGCGCCTACCGAGACACGGATGGCGATGGTCATGGCGACCTACCCGGGGTCATCGAGAAACTGGATTACGTCCAATCTTTGGGGGTGGATTGCATCTGGCTGCTGCCGATGTATCCTTCTCCGCTGAAAGACGACGGCTACGATGTGGCTGACTACGAGGACATCCACAGCGATTATGGCGCGATGGCCGATTTCGAACGCCTGATTGAAGAAGCGCACAAGCGCGACCTACGCGTCATCACAGATCT
>JAADYZ010000225.1 GCA_010092775.1 Chloroflexota bacterium | reverse complement strand
TTCGGATGGAGTACTCGCCCAAGCCCGTCTCGCGCTTGGCCCGGATCAGCTTCCCGATCCTGGTGACCATCTTTGTGGGCTTGTTCTTCCCGGATGCCACCGCACTCATCAGTATGCTGATGTTGGGTAATCTGCTGCGTGAAAGCGGCGTGGTCGATCGCCTAGTGAAGGCGTCCGAAAACGAGATCATCAATGTTGCCACTCTTTTCTTGGGTCTGACCATCGGCTCGACCATGTCTGCTGGTACCTTTCTGAACGTCGAAACCCTTCAGATTCTAATCTTGGGGCTGCTGGCCTTTCTGCTTGATACCGCCGCTGGGTTGATTTTCGGCAAGATCATGGCGGTGACCTCGGGTTACAAGGTCAATCCATTGATCGGCGCAGCCGGCATCAGCGCTTTCCCATTTGCCGGGCGTTTGGCCGCCCAAGTTGCCCAGGAGGAAGACTTCGAGAACTTCATCCTGATGCACGCGATGGGCGCCAATACGGCTGGCCAGCTTGGCAGCGTGATGGCGGGCGGCGTCCTGCTGGCTGTCGTGTCAGGCATCCTCGGTATTTAGGGGGCAAGCCAGCCCCGCCCGGCATCGCACCGAATTTGATCAAAAAACGTCTGCCCACCGTCAGGTGGGCCTGTGCGTTTTCGGCTACCATGATGGGGCGTTCAACTGATCAAAGGTGGTGATGCGAATGCGTGTAGCCCTCATCTCAGATATTCACGGCAATCTGCCCGCCCTGGCTTCTGTGCTGGCTGACCTCAGCCAACGCCGAGTCGACCGAATCATCGTTGCAGGGGACTTAGTCGGCCATGGGCCTTTTCCCAATGAAGTGGTGCGCACCATCCGCACCATCGATCCGCAGCCAGTTGTTATCAAAGGCAACACCGATCAGCGTGCGCTTGATTTAGAAGCGGGCCGCCTGGCCCATCACTGGTATACCGCCAGGCAGTTTGCCGCCGCACGCTGGACCAATCAACAGCTTGACGCCAGTTCGTTGGCCTACCTGGCTTCCCTGCCGGATCAACTAGTCTCCAGCTTTGACGACGCCGACCCCATTCGGGTCGTGCATGGATCGCCTCGCGCCATCGACGACATCATTCGCTTGCCTCGTGATGATCAGAAACTAATCGAGATTCTAGAGGAGGTGGGCGAGAATGTGCTGGCCTGCGCGCACACCCATCGCCCCTTTAGCGTCCGTTTGGGCGAGAAGCTGGTTGTCAACGGCGGTGCGCTGCTGGCTACCCACAACGGCGACTGGCGGGCCACCTATGCGACATTGGAATGGCGCCACGATCGCTGGAACGCCGAACATCATGCCGTCCCATATGATCTCGAACGACTGCGTCAAGCCTACGAAGCTCGTGGCCTCTTCGCCGCCGATCCGCATTTTGGGCGGGCGGTCTGGCTGTCGATAGAATCAGGTATCGACATGCTAGGGCCATTTATTCGCCACGCCCTGGAGTTGGCACACCAGATTGGCTACAAGACTGAGGAAACCATTCCCGACCACGTGTATGAAGAGGCAGGAATATCTTGGCACTGGTCTGTTGATCAGGTGCGCGAGGCCGACAAGATCGAACAATCAACTGTCCTGTCAGACGAATAGAGGCCCCTATGACGCCACCGCGCTTGCGCTATCCATCGCTGATCCTATTAGTGGGTTTGGGTCTGGGCCTGCTTAGCGCCCTAATGACCTACAACAAACCCCTCGGGGTTTCTTTCCCGATGATCATGCTGGTCACGATCGTCGCGCTGACAGGCTTTGCTGCCGTGGAGGGCATTGACCTGCGCTTTAGCGGATTGGTCCTGGCCACGCCGCTGATGTTCTTTGCCGTGCTGTACGCGGTTCGTGCAGAACCACTCGTTCGATTTCTCAACCTGAGCGGTGCATTGATTCTACTGCTGCTCTTCGCCAATCGAATGACCGGAAAGCCAGCGACGGAGTGGAACGTCCTGGGCTATGTCGGTTCAACCATCGAAACCGGATTGCTGTCTGCCTTTGCCCCCTTCCTAACCGTCGTCGAGGCCGCCAAACGTACGGACCTCAAGGGGCAAACATCCGCCAGCATCCGCAGGGTGTTGATTGGCTTGGCCATCGCAATACCGTTTCTGGTCATCTTCACGGTGCTGCTGGCCTCCGCTGACCTGGTCTTTGGAGGCGTTCTAGAAAACCTATTTGCCTCGCTCAATCTGGGCAGTGTGGTGGGTCATCTCTTCTTGACCCTGGTTTTCGCCTGGTTGATCATCGGCCTGCTGACCTACGGTCTCAGCCGTTTGCCTGATGGAGCACTGAACTGGAATGCTCCGTGGCAGCCGAAGCAGGCACCTGACGATGAGGGCGCAGAAGCTGCCGCCTCGCCACGTCCCCTGATTATTGGCATGGTCGAGTCAGGTATCGTCCTCTTCCTGATCGACGCGCTGTTTGTCGCGTTTGTGGCCGTTCAGTTCACAGTTCTCTTTGGCGGCGAGCAGTTCCTGGAAAGTCGCGGATTGACCTACTCCGAGTATGCTCGGCGCGGCTTCTTCGAGTTGGTGGCGGTCGCCGCGCTCAGTTTGGGTTTGCTCCTGGTACTCGATTTCATTACCAAGCGGGAGGGGCAGGGTCAGCGCCGCCTGTTTGTCATCGGCAGTGGTCTGATGATCTCGATGAACCTGGTCATGCTGGTCTCTGCCTTCACCCGTATGCAGCTCTATGAGCAGGCCTTCGGCTTCACCAGGCTGCGCGTATTCACCCACGTGTTCATGGTCTGGTTGGCCTTCTTGATCATTGCGTTTATCGTGCTCTTGGCTGCTCAACGGACTCGTCTGTTCGCCACCGCGCTGCTCATCTTCGGGATGGGCTACGCCGCGACCTTGAACCTGCTCAACACCGACCTTTTTATCGTGCGCCAGAATGTTGCCCGCTACGAAGCCGGTGAAGACCTCGACGTCGCCTATCTCGGCACCCTGTCAGCCGATGCTGTACCGGGCTTGCTGCCCTTGTTGGCCGACTACCCCGATGAGATTACTGAGGAGGCTGGCCCCTGGCTGCTTTTTCAATGGCAGCAAGCCGACCTCCGCGAGCGTCGCGCTGGCCTTTTCTCCTATCATGTCAGTTGGCAGCGCGCCTATACTCTGCTTGAGACCGAACGCGATGTGATCGAGACTTATCCAGTGGCCGATCGTTTCTTCTACGATGAATTCGAAGAACGTTGATTAACTGCCAATCTGCTGAATCGCTGGACCTTTGCCTCATTTTGCGGTTTACTTATGTCTTGCGAATGATCAAAGGTCCTCACGACTGAGGTTTGTATGAGCGATTCGGCGCCAGCGCCGCTCCTGTCCATCATTATCCCTGCCTACAACGAAGAGGCCCGTCTGGCGCACAGCTTAGAAGACGTTGCACGCTATGTTGCTGATCACCACGAGAGCATCGAAGTCATCGTCGTCAACAACAACAGCACCGACCAGACGGCCCACATCGCTGAAGAATTCGCTAGCGAACTGCCCTACATGCGGGTGCTGCACGAACCACGCCAGGGGAAGGGCGCAGCCGTGCGAACAGGAATGCTGGCAGGCCGCGGCGATTACTTGATCTTCTGCGATGCCGATTTCTCAATGCCAGTTGAAGAGGTGGATAAGTTCATCCGACCCGAGTTAAACGGCTATGACATTGCCATCGGCAGCCGCGAATTGGCCAACTCCGTGCGCATTGATGAACCAGAGTATCGCCACTTGATGGGTCGCGTCTTCAATTTCATCGTGCGCGTTCTGGCCGTGCCAGGCATCCAAGATACGCAGTGTGGGTTTAAGGCCTTCCGGCGTGATGTCGTTCAACAGCTTTTCCCCATGCAAACCATCGACGGTTGGGGCTTTGACGTCGAGATACTCTACTTGGGCCGCAAACACGGTTATCATATTCACGAGGTGCCGATCACCTGGTACTACAAAGAACAGAGCCGTGTCCATCCCATTCGAGATTCCTTCAACATGTTGATGGAAGTGCTGAAAGTGCGTTTCAATGACTTGCAGGGCCGTTACAGTCCGGAGCACTGGTAACGATGGAGAATCAGACGACGGTCGATCTATTGCAGCATGAATTCGGCTGGTTGGCTGAGGGCTACGTTCTGATTGCCGGTGTGGATGAAGTGGGACGGGGGGCCTTTGCAGGCCCCGTTTCTGCTGGGGCAGTGGTGCTGCCATTGGATCGCGAATCCTTGGTGGAGGACCTGGCAGGCGTGCGCGACAGCAAAGCCTGCACCGCCCTTCAGCGTCAGCGCCTGGAACCCGTAATACAGGAGGTGGCCATAGCCTGGGCGGTGGCGGATGCCAGCGCGACAGAGATCGACCAATATGGCATCGTATCTGCCGCTCGGATTGCGATGATGCGCGCGATCGAAGGGCTGCGGCCGCAACTGGCGGGGTGGCCAGAAGCCCTGCTGATTGACGGCCATTACATGGCGCTGCCACTGCTGGGCATGATCCCTCAGAAAGCGATGAAGAAGGGAGATCAGCGATCCCTGTCGATTTCAGCCGCCAGCATCCTGGCCAAAGTTCACCGCGATCGGCTGATGGTTGAACTGGCTGAGCAGTATCCCGATTACGGCTTTGAGTTCAATAAGGGGTATGGCACCAAGCACCATCGCAACCAACTCAATGCGCTTGGCCCCTGTTCCGCTCATCGTCGCTGTTTCGCCCCGATCGCGAGTTTGCTCTAGTCCACTATGCGTCTTGCTCTCGTCCACGATTGGCTCAATCAGCGCGGTGGTGCCGAGAACGTCTTGGAGTCTCTGGTTGATCTCTACCCGGGCACACCGATCTACACCTCGATCTATGCCCCCTCCAAAATGCCTTCGGCCTATCGCGATTGGGACATCCGTAGCACATACATGGACAGTTTGCCGGGCATCCACGACTTTCACCAACCCTATCTGGCACTCTATCCACACGCCTTCGCTAACCTCGACCTGAGTGCCTACGATGTCGTTCTCTCCAACAAGAGCGGATTCTGTCACGGCGTACAAACGGGCGCGAGCCTGCACATTTGCTACTGCCTTACCCCGACGCGCTACGTCTGGCAGTTTGCTTCCTACGCCCAACGCGAACGGATTTCCGGGCTGACCTCTGCTATTCTGCCACCGGTTGTGAAGATGCTACAACGCTGGGACTACAAGGCCGCACAGCAGGTGGACGTGTTTGCGGCGATCTCCACTGTCGTGCAAGAGCGCATCTCGCGCTTCTATAACCGCGACTCGGTGGTAATCTATCCGCCGGTTCAGACGGAGCGCTTTGCACCAGCCGCGCAACACGATGACTACTATCTGGTGGTTTCTCGATTGGTACCCTACAAGCGCATTGATCTGGCCGTTAAGGCCTGCACCGAACTCGGTGTGCCGCTCAAAGTGGCTGGCAGCGGTCGTGACCTCGACTCGCTCAAAGCCATCGGCGGACCGACCATCGAGTTCCTGGGCCGCGTGCCCGATGAAGACCTGCCCGACCTGCTCGCTCGCTGTAAGGCCTTCATCTTCCCCGGCCTGGAAGACTTCGGCATTGCCCCCGTTGAAGCACAGGCGGCAGGTCGTCCGGTGATCGCCTTTCGCGGCGGTGGCGCGCTCGATACAGTTATAGACGGTGACACCGGTCTCTTCTTCACAGAGCAAAGCGTTGAGAGCCTCATTGACGCACTGCGCCGCTTTGAAGCCACTGCTCACCGCTTCGATCCACAGCGCTGCCGACGCAACGCTGAGCGTTTTGACGAAGCTGTATTCCGCCGAGAGATCACCGAGTTAGTGCGCCGTGAGGCCGCCCAACACGGTATCGATAGCAATGAGAGGGTCTAGCAAGATGGAACTGAGACAGCTCATTCAGGTCATTCTGCGCCGCTGGTGGATTATCGCCATACCGACGGTTGTGGCGCTTGCTGCGGGAATCTATTCTTTTGCCACCACACCCGTTGTCGGTAGCTTTTCAACGGCGATTCGATTCACAGCGGCGGCGCCGCCTGAAGATGGTGTGACCTATGAAGATGAGAGCTACTATCCCTGGCTCGCATCGGAATTCGTGGTTAATGCCCTCACAGATTGGGTGCGCACCAGTAGCTTTGCCAATGAGGTCAGCTTACGGCTGGCTGACGAAGGCTTGGAGATTGCTCCAGGGGCCATCCAGGCTAGTATCGCCGCCGACAATGTGCGCAGCGTGATGACCGTCTTCATCAACTGGGGCAACCCCGATGAACTGATGCAAATCGCTGAAGCCGTCATTGCGGTGCTGCAAAACGACAGCGCGCTTTACTTCCCCCAGCTCAATGCAGATGAGGTCGACGTCGTCCCCCTAGATTCGCCGTCGGTCGGTCCGGTTCCGCCAGCCCTCACCACCCGCCTTGATCCCTTCATTCGGATCGCTCTAGGAGCGATTGCAGGTCTGGGGCTGGCGTTCTTGGTTGAATATCTCGATCCAACGATACGTGGGCGGCGCGATATCGAACGCCTGGGTCTGTCTATTCTCGCAGAGGTGCCGCGTAAACGCGGCGTATAGTTATAGAGAGGGTCTACACACCACCATGCAACAATTGAGTCTCTATGTGGACATTTTGCGTCGTCGCGGCTGGATCATCGTCCTGCTAGGGATCATCACAGCGGCGGCGGCCTTTGGCTATAGCACCTTCCGGGAGCGCACCAGCCCGGTCTACCGCTCGACGATTCGCATTCTGGTTGAGCCGGCGCGCCCGGACTTTGGCCAAGCGCAAGCGGCCCGCGAACTGCTGCGCACCTACGCTGCCTGGATGGATAGCAGCTTCCGCGCCGCTCAGGTGATCGACCGCCTGCAACTCGATATGACACCGCGTGGCTTGCTCGGCAACGTGACCATCGCCAGCGATGCCTCGCGCAGCATCATTCAAGTTGACGTCGAGAACGGCAATGGCGATGTGGCCAACGACATCGCGCGCGAATGGGCCACGCTCTTCGTGGAGTGGCGCAATGAACGCAATGCTACCGTTTTGCGCCAGGACCGTATCAACGCTGAGATTATCGACGACCCGACCTTCTCCCTCCATGAACCCGATACCGACATCAACACGATCGCGGGGGGAATCTTTGGCGCGCTGGTCGGCTTAGGAATCATCTTCCTCTTGGAGTTCATTGAGTCCGGGATCATTCGCTCGACCCAGGACATTGACCGCTTCTTGTCGCTGCCCGTGATTGGCGCGATTCCACCGGAAGGATAAGCAACATGGCTAAGTCATCTCTAATTACCCTCAACGATCCGCGTTCCTCCGCCAGCGAAGCCTATCGCTCGCTGCGCACGAATCTGGTCTTCTCCAGCTTGGAGAACACCTTGCACACGGTTCTGGTCACCAGCCCCGCTCCTGGCGAGGGCAAAAGTACCGCGCTGGCCAACCTGGCTGTGACGATGGCCCAGAGCGGCAAGCGGACCCTGATCGTTGACACCGATCTGCGTCGCCCAACCCAGCATGAGATCTGGGGCATTCCGCAAGAGCCTGGGCTGACCAACATGATCGTTGGTGATGTGACAAACCCACCCATTATTGCCACTGAGGTTGAGAGCCTGAGTGTTCTCCCCACCGGTGCACGGCCCCCCAACCCAGCCGACTTGCTCGGCTCGGCGCGTATGGCCGGGTTGATCGAGACAATCAAAGCCCAGGCCGACTTTGTTTTGTTCGATGCGCCACCGATCATTGCTGTGACGGATGCCGCTTTGCTCGCCGCTCATCTGGATGGCGTTCTGTTGGTGCTGCGCGCCGGATCAACGCGCCGTGAACACGCTGCCCAGGCCAAGGAACAGCTCGACCGACTGAATATCCGTATTATCGGCTCCGTCTTGCTGAACGCTCAGGTCGAAGCGGGAATGGGTAGCTATTATACGGAGTCAGGGCAATAATAGAGGGCAAGCCATTCGACGCTCTTCAAAGGGGGTACGCTAATGTCTGCCTTTTATCGGAACCGACTCCTACGGTTTGACGAAATCAGCCTGAAAACCCTGCGCCAACTCGATCGCGACACCACCATCGTGATGTTGCCGCTCGGTATGCTGGAAGTGCATGGCGAGCACCTTCCCTTGGGGACCGACAATTTCGCTGTCGAATCTCTGACCCTCGCCTCAGGTGCATGGCTGCTCGACAACCTGCCCGATTGGTGGATCTTGCAGATGCCCATGATGCCTTTTGGGACGGATCCGATAGACACCCGCCGCCCTGATCTGTTTGGCGGCGCTGGCAGCATCTCTCTCCGTGTGGAGACCTTACACGCTGTCTTGTTTGATGTATTGGACCGCGTGCTTCAGTTTGGCTTTAAGTACGTCTTTCCGCTGGGTTTCCATGCCGGACCCAACCAAAGCCGCGTCCTGGCCAGTGTCTGCCGCGACCTGCGGGAGCGCTACCCCGGCCGTGTCGTCTACGAGCCGATGGGCTACATTCTGGCCGGTGCCGAGCTGGATGCTCAACCCGGTCTGGCGACCTTGTTAGGCAGACCGCTGTCTGCTAATGAGCAAGTCGCGCTGAATGCCTCAATCCATGCTTCAATGTTTGAGACCTCGATGATGCTCTACCTACGCCCTGAACTGGTCGACCCTGTATACAAGACCCTGGGCAGCATTGAGTGGCATCAGATCTACCAGTTAGAGAATTGGCCGGGCTATGTGGGGGCAGGGCCGCGCCATGCCGAGGCCCAAATCGGTGCTGCGGTGCTGCGCTGGCGTGGCGCGAGGGCGGGTGCCCTGGTGCGCCGTGCCATTGGTGGCGAAGACTTGAGCCAATTGCTGCGTCACCCCAAATATGATCATACAGAGCCCGCCCAGATACCCGAACCTACGCCACCCCCCCAAGCCTCTGTTGATCAACATCCTGAGCAGTATTTCTCAGCCCACGACGTGCGTGAGCTGGCCAAGAAAGGCCACGATCATACCCTCACACCGACGTCTTCTACTATGGAAACCCGCCCTCTGCCGCTCAAGCTGGATCGTGAAGAGACTGCGGTGAACGTCCCATCTGAGGAAAGCTCCCCATCCAACAACGAGGAGTAAGGTTTTGAAAGGTTTGATTATTTCTGGTGGGAAAGGCACCCGCCTTTACCCCCTGAGCTACACACGCGCCAAGCAGTTGATCCCCGTTGCCAACAAGCCGGTTCTGTTCCGGGTCATCGAAATGATCCGCGATGCAGGCATCGATGAGATCGGCATTATTATTGGCGACACCGGACCTGAAATCCGCTCGGCAGTAGGAGATGGATCGCAGTTCGGCGTGCGTGTGGTCTACATCGAGCAAGACGCGCCGCGTGGTTTGGCCCACGCCGTCAAGATTGCACACGACTTCATCGGCGATGAACGCTTCGTCTCCTTTCTGGGCGACAACGTGATCGAAGGCGGAATCAAAGACCTGATTCGCCAATTTGCCGACAGCGATTGGAACAGTCAAATCGTCCTGAAGCAGGTCAAGGACCCCAGCCGCTTCGGCGTAGCCGCCCTGAACGACGACGGCAGCATCAATCATCTGGTTGAAAAACCGGCTGATCCACCCTCTGATCTGGCGCTGGTCGGTATCTACATGTTTGATTCCAATGTCTTCACTGCCTGCGATTCCATTGAGCCTTCAGCGCGTGGCGAACTGGAAATCACCGACGCGATCCAATGGCTCGTGACGAACGGTTACACCGTTTTTCCCTATGTCCACCCCGGCTGGTGGATTGATACGGGCAAGGCCCCAGATATGCTGGAGGCCAATGCCTACGTCCTCAACGAGATTGAGCCCACCATCGCCCCGGACGCCCAAATCGACGATGACTCTGAGGTGGATGCACGTGTGGTCGTTCAAGCAGGGGCCCAAATCATCAACAGCGTGGTGCGCGGACCCTCCATCATCGGCGAGCATACCGTGATCAAAGACAGCTTTGTTGGACCGTTTACCAGCATCTATCACAACGTCACGATTGAAAACAGCGAGCTTTCACGCTGCATTGTGCTGGAGCACAGCCGCGTACTCAACATTCCCCAGCGCATCGAGGACAGCATGATCGGTCGCCAAGCCACCCTCAAAATGGATACCCGCAAGCCGCGCGCGCTGAAGATGAATTTGGGGGATTACACTCGATTGTGGCTCCCGCCTAGCAATGGATAGCCTCCGAAGACCTGACCAGCCGGATCACCTATGATGCAGTCCAACGCGCCTCTCACTGCTTATCGCCGCTTGCTCGACCGTTTCTGGCAGACCAGACTTGGGTCATGGATCATCTCGCATGTGGCCGTCCATCTCGACCCACTCATCATGCGGGCTACCGCAGGTCGGCTCAGCAGCGTCAGCCTGTTTGGGCACAAAGTGCTGATCCTGACGACGATCGGAGCGAAGTCGGGCCAACGACGTGAATCCACGTTGTTGTATGTCACCGACCAAGAGCGCCTCATCCTTATTGCCTCTAACTTTGGCGGCCCGCGGAACCCCGCCTGGTACCACAATCTGAAGGCGAACCCGGAGGCAGAGATTCTGCTGCATCGCTATTCAGGCCGCTATGAGGCCCGTGAGGCAGAGGGCGCGGAGCGCGACAAACTGTGGACGATGGCATGTGAGACCTATTCCGGCTATGAACGCTACCGCGAGCGCAGCCATCCTCGGAAAATCCCAGTTATGATCCTGGAACCTCTCGCTCAAAAATGATCTTCCCGATCCAACCACACCCCCTTGCCCGAAGAGAGCCTTAGGACGAACCCATGAAAGACCTGATTGGCCGCCTTTCCCAGCGTACTGCGATCGCCCGCCCACAGGTGGAACGTACCGCCGCCCTCTTCGATGAAGGCAGCACGGTGCCCTTTGTGGCGCGCTATCGTAAAGAGGTGACAGGCGGCCTCGATGAAGAGCAGCTCGCTGGGCTGCGTCGAGAGCTTGATGCGCTGCGTAAGCTGGATGACCGTCAGCGTGCCGTCTTAAAGTCCATCCAAGAGCAGGGGCAGCTAACGCCTGAGTTAGAGGCCGCCATTGAAGAGGCTGAGACACTCCAGCAGGTCGAGGACCTTTACCTGCCTTACAAGCCTAAGCGGCGCACCCGTGCTCAGATTGCTCGTGAGCGCGGCCTCGAACCCCTCGCACACTTAATCCTGGCGCAGGCCAAGCTCAGCGAGTCCAAGGAGGCAACAGCCGAGCCCTATCTCTCCGACGACGTTCCCTCCATCGAAGACGCGTGGGCAGGCGCTCGTGACATCGTAGCGGAGGTCGTGTCAGATGACGCCCGAGTCCGCCAGGTTGCCCGGCAGATCCCCTGGGACTTCGGTAAGTTGGTCACAATGCTGGCCGATCAAGAGCTAGACCCCAAACAGGTCTATGAAATCTACTACGAGTTCAGCGGCACGCTCAAGCTGCTCAAGCCACACCAGATATTGGCCATCAATCGCGGCGAGGGCGAAAGCGTGCTCAAAGTCAAGATCGATGTCTACGACGAGGAGATCATTGCCGCCATTCGTGAAAGCTACCGTCCACGTAAATCGCCGCTCGCACAGGATTTACGCCTGGCCGTCGCGGATGCCTACCGCCGTTTGATTGGCCCGGCAATCGAACGCGAGATTCGCCGCGACCTGACGGAACAGGCGGACGCCCATGCGATTGGGGTGTTCGCCACCAACCTGCGCAGTCTACTGCTAACCCCACCACTTAAGGACCAAACGGTCCTGGCGATCGATCCTGGCTTCCGCACTGGCTCCAAAGTGGCAGTAGTCGACCCGACCGGCAAGGTGCTCGACACCGGCACAATCTATCCGCATGCACCGCAGAACGACTGGCGCGCGTCCCTCGACCGGCTGCATGAGTGGGTCTCTGCCTGTCATGTAACCCTTATCGCGATTGGCAATGGGACAGCCAGCCGCGAAACCGAAGACCTGGTTGCCCAGTTGATTGAAGAGCGGGGCCGCACTTATCCAGACCAGGAACTTCACTACCTGATCGTGAACGAGGCGGGTGCCTCGGTCTACTCGGCCAGCCCGCTGGCCCGCGCTGAGCTGCCTGATCTGGATGTCAGCATTCGCGGGGCTGTCAGCATCGCTCGCCGTGCACAGGACCCGCTCGCTGAGTCCGTCAAGATCGATCCTCGCAGCATTGGCGTCGGTATGTATCAACACGATGTCGATCAAAAGGCGCTGGCCGAGACCCTATCCGATGTGACCATGCGGGTGGTGAACGCGGTCGGTGTCGATGTGAATACAGCCTCTCCGGCTTTGTTGCGCTACATCTCTGGATTAGGCCCCAAGCTCGCTGAGCGCATCGTTGCCTTGCGTGACGAACGCGGCGCGTTTGCCAGCCGCAAGGCCCTGCGAGACGTCAAAGGGATGGGCGCAAAGACCTTCGAACAAGCGGCAGGCTTTCTGCGCATCCAAGATGG
>JAADYZ010000224.1 GCA_010092775.1 Chloroflexota bacterium | reverse complement strand
TTACTCAACTGGCTCAATGTTCTAGCTGAGGTTCTGCGAATGTAACCGACTGATAGATGTTGAACGCAACCAGCGCGACCATGACAACCGCGATGGTCCCAGTGAACTGTGTCGCTGTCAGAGGTGTCACCAGCAGGCCGACTGCACCGATACCAACAGCAACTCCCAGGTAGATAAGTACTCGTTTGATCTGGCTGTGCGGGGTGAGGGTGTCATCCAGACCATAGTTGATCATCGCCAGCCCCAGCAAGAAGATCACAACCGCAGCGGTCAATAGCAAGCGATACTCGTCTGTAACCACTTCACCGGAGTAGCTGATCGTCTCTGCAAAGAGCTTCTTGGCGGCCACGCCGAACGCGACGAGAGCAGTCGCCAAGAACAAATGCCCGTAGGACCAACTGCTGAGTTTGAGATTCGAGGAAATGTCATAAAGCCTGTCGGCAGTGTCGGAGAAATATAGCCACCACAGCGCATACAGAACCACCAGCGCGGTTACACCAAACAGGATCTGCTCGATACCTAACGCGGTACCCTGGGCATCATCCAGCACTTTAACTAAGGCTTCACCAAGCACGATGATGGTGAAAATACCAAAACGTTCCAGCATGTGGTGGTCATCCGGCCCCCAGTCTTCGACTTCGGTTTCACTGGCCACCGGGCGTGCCCACCACAGCGTCTCAAATGCGATGGCGACCAGCCACGCCATCCAGTGAACTTCGGCGGGCAGCACAATCGCCGCCAGCCAGATCGCAATGCCACCAGCGAACCCGACGATGTAGCGCATGGCATAGGCGCGGCTCTCTGGATGTGAAAAGTACGTCCGCACATACATCAGAATCGTCATGACGCGAACCAGCACGTAGCCGAGCGTGAACTGCACATATAGGTCGCCGAAGGCCCCGCTCACACTGAGGCCCATCGTCGCCACGCCCCCAATCTGAATGAAGACGAGCAACCTGTGCCAGATGTCATCCGCGACATAGCGATTCTGATACAGGGTTTCCCCGCCCCAGGACCACCAGACAACAAACATCATGACCAGAAACTGACCGAATCCAACCAGGGTAAGGTTATCACTCAGAAAGTTGCCGATCTGGATCAAGGTCGCCACATAAACAAGATCGTAGAATAGTTCCAGCCAACCAATCGTGCGATCTGTGTGCTTGTGAAACTTGACATCCTTGAAATATCTGGGCGGTGTGAACAACTTTGACATGGGTTTTTGGCTCCTATGGGTTTTGAGGTTGGTAGAGGCTGACAAAGCGCCCAAGCAGAACGGCTATGTACAGCGTGACGATTGTGGCTTCCAGTGTGGCGAGTGATTGAGCAGCAGGATGGATCGGAACAATATCGCCATAACCGAGGGGGGCATTGTCACAAAGCTAAAATAAGTCAGGCGTTCTGCTGTGATTTCAAGATCAAATGACGAAACAAACGCCCCCGGTGAAATGATTTCGCGCATCTAGTATAGCACGGAGAATATCGCTGCGATGAAGAAGTAGATTGTAACGGCTGCGTACAGCACATTGCGCGTGACTGCCACTGACTGTGTAATAAATAGCAAGGGCAGGGCGAGCATGAAAACTTGTTGTGCGAGCATGGCGGCATTCCACGTTAGAAGTAACCACACAGGCACATTGGGTTCATCGATGATATTGAGGGCCGCCGATATGCCAATAACAATGGACAGCGCAACGTTGATCACCAGCAAGCTACGGTCGCTACTGACCAAGTAAACCACACTGGCTAGCGCGGAAAGGTACAACCCTGCTAAAAGTAGCGCAGTGGTTGTGCCCCGCGCAGCGAGCGGATAGACGATGGTCAGTCTAAAAATAGCAGCAAGCAAGCAAGAAAGCAATCTTGTTGCCCCCTGCGAGACTGTGAATAGCATTCTTCATGATGGCGATGGCTTTCCTGTGAAACGAGCAATGCGCTAAGTTCACCGAACCCAAAACGTGCAGCCGCAAATCGACCGTGTTCGGCAGGATCTCAGCGCATACCCGCCTAATCTTACTTCTGCGCCAGTGCCCGTTTGAGCGCCTTGGTGTAATTGCTAATCATCCGTTGGCTGACAGCAGCCGTAGGGACAGTGAGTTCGCCAGCATGAAACATCCCGTAAAAGACTTCTAATTCGGTTGGAACACCAGCCGCCATTAACCGCTGAGCGTAGTCAATGTCCTCGTCGCGAAATAGGTCAGCAGTGCCAACTGTAAGGTAGGCGGGTGGCAGACCTGTTAAGTCCGTCGCACGTGAGGGTGCAGCATAGGGCGAAACATGATCTGTGCCGTATTCATCACCCAGGTACATCTGCCAAGCCTTCAGGGAGACATCACGATTCCAGACTTTCGGATGCGTAACAAAATGCCCAGAGGGGGTGTCGTGCGTATCGTCCAGCATGGGGTATATCAGCAATTGGAAGGCGATCTCAGGACCGTTATTGTCACGGTTGTAGAGGGCCAACCCGGCGGCTAAACCACCGCCAGCACTCCCGCCACCGATAGCGAGACGCGCCGCGTCAATGCCTAATTCATCGGCCTGGTCTACCATCCAGTTTAGCGCCGCAAAGGAGGCTTCTATCGCGGCCATGTAGGTGGCTTCCGGTGATAGCGGGTATTCCACCGACACAATGGTACAACCCACCGTTTCTGCCAGTGGCAGGCAGATGGCGTGATCCTCAGCCATGCCAATGATGTGTCCGCCACCGTGCATCCAGAGCATGGCAGGACGCGGCGCAGGGTTGGGCGGTTGGTAGATGACAACCTTTAGATCACCATCGGGGCCAGCAATGGTCTGCGTTTCGATTTTGACATCCGTAGGGGGCATCGCCGCGAAGGCTGCCTGAGCCATCTGGCGCTCTATTTCTCGTGCCGCAGCCGGGTTTTCGGCAATGACTGCTGGTTCTGCCGGGAATTGTTCTACACCTGGTGCGAGTTCGGGGTCTAGTGTTGCAACGAACTCCACAGTATTTCCTTTCAGATATTGGCATGAAATGGTGGGTAAAGCGTGTTTAGGCGCATTGCCAACTCGATCTCATGTCCGCAAGCACGGGCTTGCTTAGTCGTCGTTCAGTGCGCCCTTGACTGTCCGCAAAATCAAGCTGTCAAACGCACGATTGGGCATTATCCCCACGACAGACGGCATCACCTTAGAATCTGTGGTGGTTTTATAAACGAGCCTGGGCTTCTCTGCGGTGATCGCTTTGACCATGGCATCGGCAGTACTTTCTGGTCCCGGTGATGAGGCGTAGTTGTTGACTGCGAACTTCTTAAATCCTTCGTGTAACTCCCGATAATCTTCG
>JAADYZ010000223.1 GCA_010092775.1 Chloroflexota bacterium | reverse complement strand
CACAATGTCTTGCTGCGCACGCCGATGAACACCTTCTTGACGGTCAACAGCATTGCAGGCAATTTGCGAGCGCAAGACTTGAACGAATCTCTCCAAGTTCAGACGATGGTCGGTGGAGATTGCACTATTCAGCGGGTTGCCGCCGTTGAGATTGGCGAATTGGTTGGTGCAGATTTGCGCCTCCGCTATGTGCCTGGTGAATCCCGGATAAGTGAGGTCAAGGGAGATTGCACCGTGCGGCGCGTTGGCAGCCTGTCTATTGAAGCGGTCAACGGCAACTGCCGGTTGCGCCACGTGTCTGGCGACATCATGCTGGGGACAGTGCATGGCGATTTCTCTTTGAGAGACGCCGAACGGCCTGTCCAGGTGACCCGAGTGAACGGCAGTCTCTTGTGCCGGAACGTGCCGTATGGCATTCGGGCGGAGCAGGTGGACGGTCAATTGGCCCTGCGTACACACTTCGCCGCTGAAGCAGTCTATCAGTTTTCGCTGAATGGAAACGCCTCCTTCCATATTCCTGAGGATGCGAATGTGCGCTTCATCATTGAACGTGTTGGGGGGCGCATGATGGTAGACAATGAACCCTTCACGCCTGCCAAAGATGGCGAAACTGAGCTAAGCTTTGGTACAGGTAGTGCCACCGTGCGCTTGTCGACCAATGGCAACGTGCGGATCGTCACTCGGTTGGATGAAGAAGAAGAGTCGCTGGAATTCAACTTTGATATGTTGGCCAACGACATCTTTACTGCGACGATGGAGGCAATTTCGTCAGCTGAGGGTGTTGCCGAACGGCTCTCTGGCCTGCCAGATCGCATACGGTCCCGAGTGGAACGCAAACTGACGACTGCCCGGCGCCGGGTTGAGGCCGCCCAGCGCGATGTAGATCGTGCTATGGAAGATGTGGAACTCAGTTTTTCACCAGCGCAAGGCGTGAGTTCAACCAGTCAGCAGGGCGGCGCAAGCGAAGGTGAGCGCCTAATGATTCTGCAAATGTTGGAGTCAGGGAAAATCTCCGTTGATGAGGCCGAACGACTGCTTAGTGCGCTTGAATAGCTGCCGCTCATGACCGCGATTCTGGCCAATCCCTCGAAGCGAGGAGCCAATGGTCTCTCGCGAATGCGCCCTGTACGCGATCTGTATCAAGTTGCTGAATTGGTCGAGCTGTGCTTCGAGCCCAACTTGGATGCAGGCGGACGCGCCGTAATCCGTGAGTGGAAGACGATTGGCAGTATTTGGCCCTTGGCGGTTCTCGTCTCGTTAATAGACGTGGGGCAAAGCGTACTAGGGACAGGCTTTGTATGGCGTCAGCGTCGGCGGGTGATTGGCAACGTCGGAATATATCGCGTTGGTCCCCATCCCTACTTGGGGCGTGGTTTCGTGATTGCGAACGTTGCCGTTCATCCCAATTACAGACGCCGTGGTATTGCAAAGCAGTTGATGGATTCCGCCATCAATTGGGTGCGCAATCAGGGCGGGAGTTGGATCGCCTTGGAAGTTGAAGCCGAATCTGAACCTGCCTTTAAACTCTACGAAGGCCTTGGCTTTGCATCTTTTGAGACCTTGGCCGAATGGGAGAGCAGGCCGACTGCGCGGCGGGTCGTCGTAAGCAATACCGAAGGTTGGTCAGTTCGGCGGCGGCAGCGTTTTGAAGTCCATGATGAAGTTGATCTGGTGTTGCGTCGAGCGCGCCGCGGTGGCATGACCTGGACCCGGCCCATTGAACGCTATGACTTTCAAGCATCTCTTACCCTTCCTAACCTGGATGAGTCCTTGAGTAGTGCAAGCAAAGAGCGCTGGATATTGCTGAAAGACGGGGAGCCCGGACGCCTATACGGTGCCATGTGGATTACCGCGATGTCGTTCAAGAAGACGCGCGTGAGTCTGTTTCTTGATCCAGTCGTGACAGACCCCAAAGGGCGTCAAGCCTTGCTGCTACACGCGCTGGCTCATCCTGAGCTGCGCCGCCGGGGTATGTTGATTGAAGTAGTAGACGGCGATGCAATCACGAATGAGGTGCTGCGCCAGGCTGGCTTCAAATTGCGCCGCCGCCTGGTCCAGATGCGCTTGAGTTTAGACGAAACAGAATAGAGGAATCGAAGACTTATGAGCCTGGCCGAAGAACGGATGAAAATCCTCAAAATGGTGTCTGAGGGCAAGATCAACGCGCAGGAGGCGGCTGAGCTGCTCAAAGCCTTGGGCAACCAAGAAACACGCAAGGATGGGCCGACTTATGGCGCAGGCGCCAATCGCCCTCAAATGCTGCGCATTCGGGTGGTCAACTCGCAGTCTGGCAAGGTGAAAGTTAACGTCACCATCCCAGTGAGCTTGGTTAACCGTGGCCTGAAAATGGGCGCCCGCTTTGCGCCTGATTTCAGCATTGACGAATTTGAGGAAATCATGGAATCGATCCGCAACGGCGAACGTGGGCGCGTCTTTGCAGTCGAAGAAAACGACGAAACCTTCGAAATCTACATCGAATAGGTCAAGCGGCGCGGCGGCGAAGCTGATTCCAGACTGGCCAGGCGATCAGCAGGAGCAGCAATGCCAACCCGGCAAGGAGTGTCGCGTAGGTCAGGGCCGTGCCAATCGGCAATAAGACCACATTGAGCGCCTGCTGGGCAACACCAAAGACCGACTGAGCATCCCCGAGCCAATAGATCAGCGCGAAGACAGGGAACAAGATCAGTAGAACCAGCCCGATTGCTGGGAAGAACACCTTGAAATCTTCTGCGCTAGGTACCGCACCCATCCCCAGTGAGGCAGCGATGTAGACCGCCAGGTAGGTCCGCCAGTCATTCCACTGAAGCGCCAGCAAGACATCCCAAAGGCTGCGACCATAGGCCAGTAGAATGTCTGCGCCAACGGCCAGCAAACCACCTGACTCCAACTGAGACCAATCGACCTGGGCATTGATCACCACATCGCCAAAGCCCGGCAACAACAGAATTAGAAGCAGCCAGGCTAAGATTGAACAGCCGAAAAACGGTGCAATCGATGCGAGCAGACGCGAAAGCAGCGAGGGCTGGCGTGCCGGCACGACCACGCCAGTCGCCCCACCATATTCGGGTAGACCTTTCGGGTTGAACAACACGATCTTTTGAACGCCTGCGCCTGTGATCACAAAAGCAAAGGCATGGCTTAACTCATGGATTGGGATGCCAATAACGGCCAACACCAACCACACAATTCGACCGAACTGGCGCTGGGTAAAAGTCCACAAGCTGCGTCCTATCAAAAACAGGACGCCAAGTTGCAGGGTCAATGGCAGCATCAAAGCGACGAGAAACAGCAGCTCGATCTGAAGAATAGTGCGCAGCGTCTCGAAGATCATGATCAGCTTAACGCTGCGACAATTTGCGACCAGATTTGGCGGTGGTTTTCCTCTGGAAGGTCAACGGCGATCTCATTTACAGGTGTGCCAGACAAGAGCGTGGATACAGCCTGCAAGAGCATAGCTGCACTTTCGTCACCAGAGATCGATGCCTGCGTGTAAAGATCGTGCACCACGTCCTGCCAAGCTTCGCGTTCATCAGGTGCAGTTGTCAGGGAGGTTATGGTGCGTTCCGCGACGACATCAAATAAGTCTGGTGGGTTTTCGACGCGGTGGAAAGCATCGTCAATGCCAATTTCCTGGATCGACTCTAATAAGGCCTTGTGCCCAGTCATGCGCATGACGGCGGTATTGTGGCCTTGAGCCCGCGCCCCTTCGATCAGCATGTCAAAACCGCGTATTGCTTCGTCTGAAACGAGCTGTGGATGAGCTTCAACGACCTGGCGTGTAGCGGGCCAGTCCGGTGCGTTGACATATTCGAGCATGGCATTCATGAGTTCCTCATTAGGGAGGTTGCCTCCCGCCATGTCAAAGGCCACATCGACGCCGACCGCTCGGCAGGCTTGGAGCAACTCTCGATAGGTTTGAAGTGTGGTCGCTGCTGGCTGATCATCATTCACTTCGGCCATCGCAGTCAGCATGTCGAAAACGTGTTCAACGTCCAGCGACAGAAGAATCGGGTTGGCGTTGATGGTGCTGCGTGCTTGCTCCAAGCTCTCCACATCAATCAAGGCCCGGACAGCATCCATCGCATTGTTGTTGTCGGTGGGCGTATCGCGGAAGACGATATCAAAAGGTGCGTTGCGTGCTTCACGCAGTTTATTGCGGTGGAGGATCAAATTGAAGGCTGTTTGCTGATTGCCCTGTGCTTTAGCTTCCTTGATCAAGGAGTCCAACATAAGCTCGGCTTTTGGTCTGAGCAGATCAGGATGGTCTTCGACAATGCCTTGGGCGCTTGACCAAGACGATGCGCTGAGAAAGCTCAGGATAGCATGAAGTAGTGGGTCGCTTTGCGGATCGTAGTCTTCGGCAGGGCCAGTCGACAGGTCTGTCATGAGTCTCTTTTCTGCTCAAGAAGTTCACAAAACGCTCATCTGATTAAAGCGTGTGGGCCAGCCTTCGTCAATTAGCGATGCTCAGGCGGTTCGGTGTGGATGACGACGGCGTGGATGTCAGGCAGCGCCGCGCGTATCTGGGTAGCGACCTCATCTGCAAAGTGGTGTGCATCCTGCACAGAGACCTGTGCGTCTAAGCAGCAATGCAGGCTGATCGCATAGCCACCATCGGCTTCCAGCCGAATGTCCAGGTCGTGCCAGTCGCGGTCAGGGTAGAGTTCAGTGGCTAGTTCGAGCGCGCGTTCGGCCATGCGATAAGCGTTTTGATCGTGGATCGGCTGATCGAGTTGGTCGGGAGCCGGTTCGATATGCGTCACAACCCAGTCGAGTTCGCGTAAGCTTGCCTTGAGACGTTCTTCAAGCTGAGTGACCAAAGCGTGGGCCGCCCCCAATGAATGGTCGGCAGGCACTTCGACATGCATACGCAGCGCGTAACGCCCTTTCTCAGTGGTCGTCGCTACGATCTCATGGACGGCCAAGCCAAGCGCGAAGGCTTCAGCGCGGGCAGTCAAAGTATAGGGAGTCTGCTCGCCGATCGACTCCCCCGGAACAATATGGACTTGGATGTCTTGCAAGCCGCTGAACTTCCCTCGCAGTCGACTGCGTATCTCTTTCGCGATCGCGGAGGATTGCTCGGTTGTCATGGCGGATGGAAGATGCACATCGACATCCAAGTGAATGTCGTCTGTCGGGCCGCGACTGCGAATGCGGCTCACCCCTTCGACACCAGCGACCTGGTTGACGGTCGTCGCGACTTGCTGTGCATCTAACGCAACGCGATCGACCAGAATAGCCGCTGAGCGGGTAACGATCCGCCAGGCGGCCAAGCCGATCATACCGACGACAATCAAGGCGGCGACCACATCCATCCAATTCAATCCCAGGGCGACGGCAATCAAGCCGAGAATGACCGTGCTGGATACCCACACATCGCTGCGGGTGTGCTCTGCATCGGCCAACAGCAGCTCTGAGTTGAGGCGCTGCCCCATGTGCCCCTCATAGCTAGAGACCACCAGACTGATCAGCAGCGATACGCCCATCACGATGAAGTTGAGCGGCCCGATTTCTGGACGCGCGTCTTGAACCAGACGGGCAATACTGCTCTGTACGATTTCCCAGGCGGTGAGCAGGAGCAGGCCGCCAATCAATAAGCTGGCGAAGGTCTCGATGCGGCGGTGCCCATAGGGGTGATCTTCGTCGGGGGGTTGGGCGGCCAAGCGGCTGCTGACTAAGCCGATGACATTGGAGAGGCCATCGAACAGACTGTGAATCCCATCAGCGACCATCGCCAAGGACGAGGTCAATACCCCAACGCCAAGTTTACTGGCAGCGACAACAAAATTCGCTACCAGGGTTCCGATCAGAACCCGCTGTACAACGCGGTATTTCTCGCTTTGCGCCACGACTCCCTCGGATGTTCTACAGACCTGTGAGCGCTTGCAGACAACGATCTTAGCGCAGTCGCTTCGACCCGGCCAAGATGATCCTTTCTTAACGCGTCCATAAGCGATCTTGGCTATAATCGCGCTGCCCACGCATTTACGGAGAACGGTGACGCTATGCAGATTTCGCAGTCCACCATTAATCGCCTTCTGGCCTTACTGATTCCCAGCTTGTTACTAATCGCCTGCCAAACGGCCGCAGCCGAATCACAGCCACCCAGCGCTGTACCCTCGCCTACTCCTGAGCCGACCGTCACATCTGAACCGACCGCCAGCGCCGCCCCAGAGATCAGTTCATTGTCGATGATTGCGGTGGGCGATGTGATGCTGGCGCGCACCGTCAACCGGCAGATGATTACCTATGAGGATTGGAATTGGCCCTATCTGGAGACAGCGGACATTCTTCAAGAGGCTGACTTGACGATTGGCAATCTGGAAACGCCAATCACGGAGACCTGTATTCCAGATGATCTGAGCCAGGTGTTCTGTGCGGATACGCGTTCAGTGGATGGATTGGTTTGGGCAGGTTTTGACGCCTTGAGCCTGGCAAACAATCACACGATGGATCGCGGCGAAGAAGGCTTTCAGACAACGCTCGACTATTTGGTGGCGGCTGAGATCGCTCCTATCTTTGAGTCCGACTATATCTATCGCGATGAGATCAACGGGATCAATCTGGCGATTGTGGGGTTCGATGATGTGAATGCTGCACGCGACTTTGAGCCCACATTAGATCTCGTTGAGGCATTGGACCGGCGACATGATGTGGTGATTGGGATGCTGCATTGGGGCTTCGAATACCATCCCACTGCCAACCCGCGCCAAGAGGCTTTCGGGCGTGCGCTGGTTGATGCTGGGATGGATGTGGTGATCGGTCACCATCCGCATTGGATTCAACCCTACGAAGAATACAATGATGGCCTGATTTTCTACTCCTTGGGTAACTTCGTCTTCGACCAAATGTGGTCCCAACAAACGCGTCAAGGACATATCCTCGATCTGGTGATCACCAAGGAAGACGACGAAATCCACTACGATTACGAATTGATTCCTGTGGTGATTTATCTCTACGGACAACCCCGCGTGGAGGAATTCTCCAGTAACTGAGATAAGCGGCGCGCATCTTGGGCTAGACTACTTCATTTGGCTAATCGGCAGGATATGCGACCAACGGTTGACGCACGCTTAGCTTAGTTTGCATTCCCTGAGCCAATTCGAGATAGGGCGTCACCCGTGCTTGCAATACTTCACCAGAAGACAGGCGTAAATCTACGAGTTGGTCATGTCCTAAGAAGCGTATTGCCTCTACGGTAGCAGTTGATATGCCAGTAGGCGAAGAGAGAATGAGTGACTCTGGGCGAATGAGAACGCGCACCTTACCTTTGTGAGGAGAAACAAGTTTGAGTTCGCCAAGTGCGCAATGAACCGTCTCGCCGGAAGCAATGCCTGGAAGGAAATTCGCTTCCCCCAGAAACGCTGCCACACTTGCACTTGTTGGGAGCAGATAGACTTCGCGTGGCGAGCCAATCTGTTGCAGACGACCATTCCGCATCACAGCCACTGTATCGGCGAGTTCGAGTGCTTCTTCTTGGTCGTGAGTCACAAATACAGCGGTTGTCTTTGCCTTTCTAAGAATGCTAAGAACCGAGGCGCGCATCGATTTGCGTAATGCCGCATCTAGATTGCTAAACGGTTCATCCAGTAGCAGGACTATGGGTTTTGGCGCTAGAGCACGAGCTAGAGCAACGCGTTGTTGCTCACCGCCTGAGAGTTGATGCGGGTAGCGATCGGCCAACTCATCCAGTTCTACCAAGGTGAGCATGTATCTGGTTCGTTCTTTACGTTGAGCAAATGACTGTCCTTTGAGCGCAAAGGCAATATTCTGAGCAGCCGTCAGATGTGGGAAGAGCGCATAATCCTGAAATACCATGCCAATTCGCCGTTGTTCAGGAGGTACCCATACTCCGCCCCCAGCGACGTGTTGTCCGCCCACGTTGACTACGCCATCAGATGGATGTTCCAGGCCAGCTAGAAGGCGTAGAGTGGTTGTCTTGCCACAGCCACTTGGGCCGATTAGGACGAGTATCTCACCAGAGGCTAGAGAAAAAGATACATCTGCCACTGCAATTGTTTCTCCGTATAGTTTGGAAAGCGACGTGACTTCAATTGCGGTTTGCATCGCCGAGCCTCATCAAGATCAGGACGGGTAACAATCCCACTAAAAGGATCATTAGTGAGGGGATGGCAGCCTCTTCCCAGAATGACTCTGCTGCTGCCACGTAAGTCCACACGGCAAGTGTATCCATGCCAAATGGGCGTAGAAGCAAAGTGGCTGGCAACTCCTTCATTACGTCTACAAAGACGAGCAACATGCCTGCCAGCACCCCCCCTCGTATTAGTGGAAGATGTATCCGCCACAGCACCCCCAGGGGACGCACCCCCAATGTACGTGCGGTCTGGGCCATACTTGGGGTGATTTTGTCCATACTTGCATCCACGCTGTTAAAAGCAACAGCCATGTAGCGTACAACATAAGCGTAGATGAGCAGACCTACGGAGCCTGTGGTGGCTAAACGTAGCCCCCATCCTGCGAACGTTTCATTGAATATACTACCCAGCTGACTGGTTAAAATGAGGATACCAGCCGCCACAACGGCCCCTGGCATCGCATATCCTAAGGTCGCTAGATATGCTGCTACCCGCGCGACACGACCTTGAGTCAGTCGCGAACCTTGTACCAGTAGCAGCGACAACACCATTGTCAAGCTGGCAGCAGCAGTGGCCAGTAGGATCGTATTGGATACATAGCGATTGAAGACTTGCTGCCAGAAACTCACCGGGATGTCGGCAAGGCGTTCACTGGCCCACCACCCAAGCTGAAGCACTGGTAGTACAAAAGCTAATGCCAGCACCACACTACACATCAGCGTGGCGATCCAACGTTCACCTGCCTTCAGTCGGATGCGAGCCATTTGACGAGTGGCCCCATGTTGTTGAAAATAGCGCTGTTCACGCCTTGAGGCTCGCTCCACGATGATAAGTATTAGAGCCAAGAGCAACAGTAAACTGGCAACCTCTGTAGCGGCCTCGCGATCCATACGGATTGTCCAAATGCGCACGACGCCTTCGCTGAGCGTGGGAAAGCTCAGAAAACTGACTGTCGCAAAATCTGTCATGGCCTCCATGATTGCAAGTATCATACCTGCTGCGAGGGATGGTCGAGCCATTGGCAAGACGACGTATATGAATGCTTGTAAGCGATTAAGCCCCATCATCCGGGCAGCTTCGATAGTATGTGCTGACTGATCATAGAAGGCAGCCCGCGCCAAAATGTAGACATAGGGGTAGAGGACCAAAGTCATGACTAAGATTGCACCATGTGCGCCGTAAATGTCGGGAAACCACATCTGGGGCCCCAACCAGCGTCGCCAGGCGGCCTGAACCGGGCCAGCGAAATCGAAATTAGCAAGATACACAAATGCGAGGATGTAGGATGGCATTGCTAATGGAAGGAGCAATAGGCGCTCAAAAAGTGCTCGCCCAGGGAATTCATAAGCCGCCACCAACCAGGCTAACCCTGCTCCTAAGACCAACGTGCCCAGGCCCACGCCTATTGCCAAAACGAGCGTATTGCGCAGCATAGGCGGCAAGATCGTCCCCCAAAGCTGCTGCCAAAGGGCAACAGAGGGAGTGAGTAACTCTAAGAGCAAGTAGCCAATCGGTAGCAGCACACCTAGTGCAATTAGGATTGGCAGTAGAGCTGGGCGCAGGCGAGCCAGCCAAAGCCGGCTCGCCTGCTCAATTGTCTTAGCCTGCTCCAACTCCTCAACACGTGTTGCCTGTTGGAGCTTTGACCACTTAGTTTCGTTGGCCATCCGGGATTCCCGGTCGATTATTCCGTTTCAGCGAAGCCGTATCCGGTGCGTTCAAGGATATCTAGCGCCAATGACTGATTGGAGCCATAGGTCGCAGGATCAATGGGGTCGATCACAAAGTCAACACCAGGAAGGCCTAAGCTGGCTGCAAATGGCTCTGGATCAAATGCTGGATTTACAGGAAATTCGTTGTTACTCGCTGCGATACCGGTATCATCTGGCACTTGGCCTTCTGTTGCCATCCATTCCAATAGCAAGATAGCCGCATCGGCATTCGCCGCCCCATTCAGGACTCCTGCGGCAAATGCATTACGGTGTACACCCATCTCATTCTGATTGGCCCACAACGGCTGGATGAGATCTGCCCAAGGTTCGCCAGCTTCTAAGCCGCGTGCCAGATAGTAATGGTTGGTGATGCCGATGTCACAACCGCCCTCTGCAGCGATGGTTTGCAAGATGCGCGTATCACTGTTGATGTAACGAAAGGTGTTGTTAGCCCATCCTTGCACGATGTTCTCAGCCTCTTCCTCTCCAAAGTTCTCAACCAGGCTAGCTGTCAACGCGATAGTATAGATGTGCGTTGCAGGCCGCAAGCACAGACGCCCAGCGAACTCCGGGCGGGCTAAGTCAGCATAAGTGCTGATGTCCAACTCTTCGGGGTCAACAGTGTCTGAATTGTACATGATTGTGCGCACACGCTGGCTGAACGCAAACCACTGATTGTCTTCTGCCTGAAGCAGCGCAGGGATGTTTTCTTCGAGAATGTCAGACTCTACTGGCTGGAGTAAGCCTTCTGAGGCGGCTAGCGCCACGCTACCGATATCGATGGCGAAGAATAGGTCTGCAACTGGTGGATTGGGTGTGTCTTGCCCGGCATCGTTGCGGATGCGTTCCAACAACTCTTGTGTCGATCCCTGTGATAGACGCACTTCGATCCCTGTTTCTTCAGTGAAGCGGGCAAATGGCCCTTCTACGGCACCATAGTGACGTGCGGAGTATACATTGACGACAGTGCTGGTGACGTCCATCTCCTCAGCGGCAGAACTTGCTGCCACCACAGTCGCCTGGATATCTGCCTCATCCAGACCTGCTGCTTCAGCTTCAGCAACTGCAGCATCAATAGTTGCCTGGATATCTTCGGGTGATAGTCCCTCCGCAGCCGCATCTTCTAACGCGGCTGCGATTGTGGCTTCTACATCTGCTTCGGTCAGGCCTTCTGGGGTTGGAGAAGCACAAGCCACCAACAGCCCTGCAGACAAAGTCAGTAGCATGGTAAACAATATCTTTTTCATAGGAATGTCTCCCCTTGAATGTGCGTATGTTACGTTGTATTGGTTGCCCAATATACAAAGTGTAGGCGATACTTATTATCGTGTTCTAGGCCTGTAGGTGAACATTAGATGCAATAGGTCTTGCATCAATTATTGTTGTCTGTGATAATGTGAACTTCAATAGGGTTTAAATTTCTTGCGTGCGTCGCAGGCTAGTGGTTGACGCTCTCAAATGCCTATGGTAGACTCACCCAATAACAAAGTCCTTATTTGGTCCACATGTCTGTTTTCTTGAATTAGGGAAGAACTGAGATAGGCAAAGTAACATATCGCACTAATCGGGACATTCGAGTCAAGCAGGTTCGGCTGATTGATGCGAGTGGCGACAATGTGGGCGTTGTGCTCACACGTGAAGCCCTGCGCATGGCTGAAGAGTCCGGGCTTGACCTGGTCGAAGTTGCCCCGAACGCCGATCCGCCAGTCTGCAAGATCATGGATTTTGGCAAGTTCCAATACGAGCAAGCCAAAAAAGAGCGCGAAGCCCGAAAACAGCAGAAGACGACGGAGATCAAAGAGATCCGTCTGAGGCCAAAAACGGACGATTTTCACATCCAAATCAGCGTGCGCAATGCGCGCCGCTGGCTGCAAGATGATATGAAGGTGCGTGTGCGTGTGCGCTTTCGTGGCCGCGAGATTGACTATCCAGAGATCGCGCGGGAACATCTTGACAAAATTGCTGAAGAGCTGGCCGATGTCTCTGTTGTGGAAGCACGGCCCAGCATGGAGGGCCGCACTATGATTATGATGCTGTCACCCTCCAAAGGAAAAGACAAAGAATAATCCCAGGGGCCTGACGGTGCTTGAAGGCTAAAAGAAGATCACTCAAGGTCGGATGCTCATGGAGCGTCCGACCTTTTCCTGCCGACCTGCGCCCAGGCTGACTCTTGAAGAGGAGAACAATCGTGGCTGCGAAGAAGAAAACAAAAAAGTATAAGCTCAAAACCCATAAAGCGACCGCCAAGCGGTTTCGGGTAACCGGTTCTGGCAAGATTATGCGGACGCAAGGGCCAAAGAGCCACCTGCGTCGAAAGAAGTCGAAGCGTTTGAAGCGTCGCTACGACTCAATGGTGGAGGTCACACAGACCGCCTCACAAAAACGAATCCAGCGGCTGGCGCCGTATTTGGCACGCTACAATTCTCGTCCGTCCCGCCCGGGATCGAGCAATGTGAAGACTGGCTAAGATCATCCCAGGAGATAGAGGTAACTAACCATGACGCGCGTAAAGGGAGGTGTCGTCACTCGTCGGCGGCACAAGAAAGTCAAGAAGTTGGTAAAGGGCCAGTATGGCTCACGTGGTGTGCTGTATCGTCGTTCTAATGAAGCGATGCTGAAATCGCTGTGGTATGCCTATCGCGACCGTCGCACTCGTCGCCGGGACCTGCGTCGCTTGTGGATCACTCGCATCAACGCGGCTGCACGCCTGAACGGCATGAGCTACAGTCGTTTTGTGCATGCTTTGAAGCAGTCGAGCATTGAGTTGGATCGTAAGACATTGGCCGACATTGCGGTGCGCGACCCCGAAGGTTTCACACAGATTGTCCAAGTGGCGCAGCACAGCACTTAGACGCTTGAGTTGGTCAGCTTGAGGAAACAAAAAAGGCGTGGGCTCAACCCTACGCCTTTATGATTCCTATTTATCGTCAGGGCCATAGCGTGGGACCCGGCGGGTTTCGATCTCACTATCGGGGGGGACTGGTGTATTCTGATCGCTATCTGGACCGTCCTCTTTTTTCGACGACATCGGGAAGATTGGTGAGAAGACCTCTCCAGGGCGCAGGGTGCGTTCCCCCTCTTCCTCTTCTTCCGCATCTAATTCGACGCGCAGAGTCTTGCCTTCCAGAAGATTGGGATATTCGTCATCCTCTGGTGAAAGGTTGAAGGTGCTGGGCACGCGGACGATCTGTAGTTCGAGGGTCAAGCCAGCCAGCGCAATCGTTTCGCCCCCACGCAAGGCTTGCGCCATACCTTTACCCACTGGGATGGCATTGACATAGGTGCCGTTGGTGCTTTCCAGGTCGATGAGAAACAGTTTGTTGGGGGTGGGGCGCAGCATAGCATGGCGGCGCGAGACGCCCAGCTTTAAGGCGTCCAAGTTGGAGAAGTCAATATCCGGGCTATTTGGGCTTTCTGAGCCACGACCCAGAATAATATCGCCATAGATGTCCAACCCAATCGAGGCTTGGGGTGACGGGGTGCCAAACTTGAGCATAATGCGCCAGCGGGGTGGGTTTGACATCTCCCGATAGTTGTGCGGAACCGCATGGTAGGTTACGTTGGTTCCGGAAAAACGGGCGCCGAAACTGCCCAGGCCAGGCACGACCAGCGCACGTCGTTGATCTGGATTGAGTTTCCCTGTGTGATTTGCAGCCATGTTGACATTGCTCCTGGTTCAGCCCAAACCCGTGTCGAGAGTTATACCATCGACTCTATCGGTCCATCGTCTCAATTATAGGTCATATGAGCGATCTACTGTGCCTCTTTGCAATATCACTGTAACACGCTGTGATGGAGATCGCCATGCTAAACCAGGTCGCTAGTCACGTTCTAACCAGAGTGTGACAGGGCCATCATTGTGAATCTCGACCAACATATGCGCACCAAATACGCCTTTTTCTGTTGGAACACCTGCTTGTTCAAGCAGTTCCGCAAAGCGATCGACTAGCGGGGAGGCAACATCTGGATGAGCTGCGCCTGTAAAGGAAGGCCGGCGTCCTTTCCGTGTATCTCCATAAAGCGTAAACTGCGAGATCACCAACGCCTTTCCAGCAACATCCACAACAGATCGATTGAACTTGCCATCCTCGTCGCCGAAGATGCGCAGCCCGGCGATCTTCTTAGCTAGCCAACTGGCTTGCTCGTCTCCATCGCCTTCACCGACCCCCACCAACAGCACCAAGCCCTGATCAATGGCACCGACGACTTCACCTTCCACGCTTACGGCGGCTTTTGAGACACGCTGGAGCAAAATGCGCATGGCGATGATCCCTTACTCAGTCAGCTTGATGGCGTAGTCACGGCACCAGGGAAGTGCTTCATCCAAATTGACAACTTCGCCTGCGAAGTGATCGAGCACAGGACGTAACAGCGCAAGGGTGCCAGGTTGCGCCGTACGCACCTCGTCAAAATACGCCTCACGCTCACTCGGCGTGACGCTGAGGAGTTGGCGACATGCATCCTCAAAGAGGCGCAGCATCAGTCCGTAGCCCCACAACAGGACCTGGCCGTCGGGTTTGACGATTTGCAGTGCTTGGTCTCGCAAGCCATTGATCCAGGGTAAGTGAAGCGGATTGATCGTATCCCACACGTCCAGGAAGATGGTGTCGTAAGGTCCGCTATGATCATCTTCCAGGACGCTTTCGATGGTATCGACGGTGAAGGTGAGATCGACTTGATAGGCTGCCGCAGCGATCTCAACGATCGGGCCGACAACGTGGCGCACCTCAGAACTGACTTCCACAATGTGCAACCTGCTGGCGAGGGCCATCGCATACTGCGGATACAGACCAACTCCGAGCCCCCCCACCAAAATGCGCCCTCGGGAGCGAGCGGCGTTCTTGAACATCATCAGGCGCTCTTGTGGCACATCAGACATCCATAGGCGCTCGTCCTCATGCATCACAATGCCGCGTACATCAATCGGCGCGGAAAAACGATAAGGCTGGCCACAGATGTTCGCCTCGGTCACCTGCCACTGTTTGACCGAAAAGGTTTGATGGACGCCTGGCGTTAACTGAATGATGGGCACTTGCAGCCAGGCGTCCGTCCAGGCGCAGTCGTCAAAAGTGGGATCAAAAGGACTCGCCATAGATCGAATTGTTTAGTCTTGATTGTTGGCCCGAGCGGCTTTACGGGCTAAGGCTTCGCGCTTCCATTGTTCAAGCTGCTCCGCCGAAGGCTTCTGATAGCCACTACCGGAAGACGAGGTTGCTGCTGCTGGCGCTTCTGCATCTGGCTCCGGCTCTTTGGTAGTCGCTACCGGCTGGGGCGGAGTGGCGGGTGCCGGCTCTGGTTCTGGGGGGGGCTCGGGTGCTCGTGCTGGCTCAGGAGCGGCCTGTGGCGCTGGTGCTGTGCCGCCAGCGCGAGCGGCCTTGCGGGCCAAGGCTTCTT
>JAADYZ010000222.1 GCA_010092775.1 Chloroflexota bacterium | reverse complement strand
GGGCTGCCGCGCATTCCGGGGCTTAATCGGCCCGCTCTGGCTCGGAGGCTGGCCACCCAGCTTGCCACGGAGGACCTGGAATCGGTCCTGGCACAGGTGGTTGCTGGGCGCTTTGGTTTCCTATCCGTGTCTGAGTTGGTGGATATGCTGATTGGGCAGGATGCAACACGACTCAAGAAAGCAGGATCTGCCCGGCTTGATTTAATCAGTGAGAGCGATGTGCGTGTCACTCAACCTGGGCCACCCCATTGGGCTTTCGTCGTGCGCCGCTACGACGTAGGGATCGATACGGAGCGGCGTGAGCTGCACTGTAGCTGCCCGCACTTTCGAGTGGTGGCTGGTAAGGCGGCGTTATGCAAGCATCTGGCGCAAGCTTTCAAGAGCATGCCAGCGGTTTATGCTCACACAGCGCTGATCGATCTCCTGTTGCGGCGCGAATACAGCGGCCCACAAACGGACGGTTGGGACTTCAGGCCGCAGGGGTAGCGAGCGGCCAGGTCGCGACGACATCAAAATTGAGATCGTCGCGCTGGCCTGCCATAAAACGATAGTGGCCAGCCGCGGCGATCATAGCGGCGTTATCGGTACACAAGGGCAGGGGCGGAACGCGCACCGGGCGTTCCGCCTGCTGGACCATCTGCTGACGCAGAAGCTGATTAGCCGAGACCCCTCCGGCCACCAGAATCTCAGTCGCGTCGAAGTCTTGAGCGGCCCGCACCGTCTTGGCGACCAGCACATCAACAACAGCCTGCTGGAAGCTGGCTGCGAGATCAGCGATGGGGGCATCTTCGGGCAAGGGGCTGTCAGGTTGATAGCCAGGGATCAGCTCCTGTAAGGTGTGCAGCATGGCCGTTTTGATACCTGAGAAGCTGAAATTGAAGTTTCGCTCGCCTTGATCGCCACGCAGCCAAACACGCGGGAAATCAAAAGCTGCAGGGTCGGCACTCTGCGCGGCGCGCTGGACAGCAGGGCCGCCCGGATAAGGCAGGCCCAATAGACGCCCGACTTTGTCAAAGGCCTCACCAGCCGCGTCATCTAGCGTGCCGCCTAAACGTTGATAATCGCCATGATCATGCATCAGCAGCAGCTCTGTGTGCCCACCCGAGACGATCAAAACCACAACCGGGAAGGCAATCGGTGGGGTCTGATCAGGCTGATCTGCTGCGCCTGACATGAAATAGAACTCTGGACCCGCCAACCACAGTGAGTAGACGTGCCCCTCCAGGTGATTGACTGCGACAAGCGGTTTGTTGTAGGCCAAGGCTAATCCTTTTGCCATGTTGGCTCCCACCGTCAGCGATCCAGCCAAACCAGGGCCACGCGTCGCTGCGATGGCATCAAGGTCAGTCGCTGTCACAGCGGCGTCATCAAGCGCTTTCTGCACCACCGGATAGATGTGTTCGATGTGTGCCCGCGAGGCCACCTCCGGAAAGATTCCTCCATACGGTGCGTGGAGTTCAACCTGTGATGAGACTACGTTCGACCGCATCACGCGGCCATCTACAACCACTGCGGCAGCAGTCTCATCGCAAGAGGTCTCGATACCGAGGATGACGGTCATTCGGCTTCCTCTATAGGGATCACGAGCTGTTTGGGTGCTGGGCTAAGGGAATGCAGATCGCCCGCGTGGTCGATGTATACGGTATCTTAGATGCGAATCCCGTATCCACGCTCCGGGTAGTAAAGGCCGGGTTCGTTGTTGAAGACCTGGCCAGCCTCGATCTTGTCTTGGGAGACTGGACCCATGCGTGGCCGTGAGTGAATTTGCAGACCCAGACCGTGCCCAAGACCATGAACATAGCCCTCTTCTGTGCCCGGATGGGAAATCGGTGTTTGGTGGCCCTGTTCCTGGAAGAAATCACACACCATCTGTTGGTAGTCTTTGGCATCCTGCCCGAGGGAGATTGCTTCTAAGACGAGATGGAAAGCCTGTTCGACCTGATGGTAGGCTTGCTCGACTTCTTCGGGGGCATAGCCCAAACAGAAGCTGCGCGTCATGTCGTGGAAGTAGCCACCACCGCGCTGCCGGGGGAATAGATCGAAGACGATGCTCTTGCCCAGTTCCAGCGCGGCTGATTCTTCACCACGGGAGTGAGGAACGCCGGCATCTCTGCCTATCGCGAAGATGATTTCGCCTTCTTCTTCCAAATCGTAGTGCATCAAACGCAGGCGAACATGGCGCTTGACGTCGCCGATCGTTAGGGGCGAGCCGTCCCTATGAATCAGTTTGCCGCCTTTGGCCTTGTGAGACGTAAGAAAGGCCATCGTCTCATCCATAACGCGGTTGGTACGCTCAGCCACCGAGCGAATCGCCGCCAGTTCCTGCTCGTCTTTGGTGGCACCAGCCTGATCGAATATGGTTACCTCAGTTTCGCCCACCGCGGTCAGGCCGGGCACCAGCGCTTGCAGGCGATTGAGGCTGGTGAAGGCACGTCCGACATCCTCCATGCCGTAGAAGCTGACGGTCCCTTGTACCTCATAATGTTTGAGCACATCAGCCAGCATTTGCATCTGGCCCTCAAAGCGTGAGCGCGTTTCTTTGATGTACTCAGGCAGATTGAACTCGTTCGTAGTGATGATGGTTAATCCGCTTTTGGCCGCTTCGTCGCGTTCCATTGGGCTGACCAGCAGAAGCGGGTCGCTTCCTCGCTTTTGGATGACAATGCCGTAGCTGATACGGGCACCGTTAGTCAGATAGATCAAAGCGTGATTGGCGGTCCGTTCACCCATCACGACGAAGGCGTCGAAGCCGCGATCGGCCATGAGGCGATCCAGATCAGATTTCATCAGTTTAGCTCCTTGCTTAGGACCTGTAAGAGGTCGTATTCGTCACGAGGCAGGACTGTGCGTGGATCGAGCAGAACCTGCCCCCCCTCACGGCGCACAATTACCGGTGGATCCGTCTGGCGCAACCTGGCAGCAAGCCGATCCGGGGAGGGTGTTTGGATGGCCAGCAAGCGGCTCGGTAGCTTTTCACCTGGCAAACTGCCCCCACCAATGGCGCTCTCGCCTTCAATGACGTTGCAGGCTATGCCACTGGCCGCAAGATGATCCGCCCAAGCTTGAGCGGTCTGAGCAATATCGTCAACCGAGCGGCTGATCATGCGCCAGACTGGGATCGCGTCTAGAGCTTCATCTTTGAGGTAGTGGGTCAGGGTGGCCGATAAGGCGGCCAGCGCCAGTTTATCAGCGCGCAGCGCCCGTGCCAGGGGATGCTGCTTGAGACGGTCAATGATTTCGCGACGCCCGACAATGATGCCTGCCTGGGGCCCGCCGATCAGCTTGTCGCCGCTGAAGAGGACAAAGTCTGCGCCGACGGCGATGCTATGCTGTACCAGGGGTTCAGGGTTGAGGCCAAAGGGTGTCGTATCGATCAAAGCACCGCTGCCAATGTCATCACCGCACAGGAGCTTTGTTTCATTGGCCAAGTTGGCCAGCTCTTCGATATTCGGCTCCGACGTGAAACCGATGATGGCATAATTCGAATGGTGAACGCGCAGGATCAATGCGGATGTTTCGTCGATGGCCTGACGATAGTCGCGAAGGTGGGTGCGATTGGTGGTGCCGACCTCCACCATGCGCGCCCCGCTGGCCGCCATAACATCTGGCATGCGATAGCCTCCGCCAATCTCGACCAATTGACCACGGGAGACAATCACCTCTTTGCCGTCTGCGCCAGCCAAAGCCGAGAGCGCTAAGATGGTCGCGCCAGCGTTGTTGTTGACGACCAATGCCGCTTCGGCGCCAGTTAAACGGGTGAGCAGACGCGCCGCGTGAATGGACCTTGAGCCACGCTTGCCGCTGCTCATGTCAAACTCAAGGGTACTGTAGCCGCCTGCTACCGCATGCATCGCTTCAATTGCAGCATTGGAGAGCGGAGCACGACCCAGGTTAGTGTGGATGATGACGCCGGTGGCGTTGATTACCCGATAGAGGGTCGGCGCAATCCAATCAGACAGGGTGTGCTGCGCTGCGTCGATGATCTCGGCGACCGAAGGGGCGACATCCCCGTTGTCGGCCAAGTGCTGACGGGTGTCATCCAGCACGCTGCGCAGTGCGTCAAGGGTCAAAGGGCGACCGTATTGAGCCACCAACGACTGGCTGCTGTCTGCTTGCAGCAGCTTGTCAATGGAGGGAAGGTTGCGGAAGGGATTGTCACTCACAAGGATTTGGGGTTCATTCCAATGGATCGCGCATGCGTTCGCGCAGGCGCAGCAGTGCTTCTATGGCAATCAGGGCGACCAGCAAGACGACAATCAGACCGCCAGAGAGCAGGCGTGGAATGCGCAGCCAGGCGCTGGCTGCCACGAACACGCCAACCCAATTGGCCTGCCTGATCAGCACGCCGGGCGGGACGAACAATCCTCCCTGTTGTCCGAAACGCTGGTTCAGGAAGCGGACGAAGGGCAGCGCTGTTCCGGTGACACCCAGATAGAGCAGCGCAAAGAAGGCCCAACGCACTTCAACAGTAGGATATCGATTGGTCACGAGCCAGACCAGACCCGACCAACTGGCTACCGCAATCACAACGCCGGCGACTACAGTGCTCACCTGGGCGGATTCGAGGTTCGCGCGGGTGACTTTGGGTTCTTGAGACTCAACTGCCATAGACCCTATTATAAAAGGGCTGCGCATCTGGCCCAAGCAAAAAGGGTGACCAAAGGTCGCCCCTTCTGCGCTTGTGCTTTATTTAGTGGGTCAGATCGAGTTGACCCTTATGCCCCGATTGGTAGGCTTCGATCAGTTTGTCGGCTACTTTCTCGGCGGACATCGCGTCTTTGGGGAGTTTCAACGGTACCTTGTCCCACAGCGGGGTGACAACGGCACCGGGACGGATCACGGTGAATTTGCGTTTACGTTCTTCCTTGCCAATCGCCTCGACAAAGGCTTCCAATCCGGCTTTGGCCGCACCATATGCCGACAGACCAGGCAGACGCAGGCGCTCGCTGACAGCCCCAAGGTAGAAGAGGTGCGCATCAGGTGCAAGCAGCGGCAGACTGTAGTGCGTCGTGAGATAGGCACCGGTCAGGTTGGCGTTGATAATGCGGCTCCACTGCTCAGGTTGCATCGAGTCGATCTTGGCAGACAGGATATCTCCTGCACTGTAGACCCAAAGATCGATCTCAGAGGCTTCTTGCCCGGCAGTCAAGACTGCTTGCTGAACGCTAAACGGGTCAGCAACATCTGCTTCGATAGGAATCAGACCGTTGAGGTCGCTCAGACGGCTGGTATCACGTGCCGCCCCCAGAACGCTGTGTCCTTCGGTCATTAAGCGGGCTGCCAACGCGCGGCCAATCCCGCCGTTGATCCCCCAGATCAAGGTAGTCGTCATGATGGGTTGCTATCTTTCTGTTCTGCTTCGATCATCGTAAGGGTGTTGCGTTAACGAAGTTCTGTTTCCATCGCATAAACGGTCTTGTCCGCGCGTAGAATCTCGGCGGAAATGCGCGCGCGGCGATCGATCTTGATCGATCCAGTGTGCTCAGCACTGTCGGATAGTTGCAGCGCGCCAAAACCGCGAATCTGAGTTGGTGCAAAGAGGCGAGGGGCCAGTTCACTGTTGATCACGCCGGTGGCACGGGCGGTGTAGCTGCCGTCTCCACTCCGATACGCGTAGATGGATGGTGCAGGCATGCCCAGGCCACCGATCGTGAGCATCGTGCCCGTGATAGACTCCTGCCCGCTGATCACCCCGCCCGATGGCAAGGTCACCTCGTAGCTGAAGCTGAAGTGCGGATCGCGCTCCAGGTAGCGGACAGTGACCTTGGCTCCTGTAGCTGGGTCTGCTTCGCTGATTTCTGCGCCAGGGCGTCCCATGCTGGGCTGATAGAAGGCCGGTCCCCAACTGGTGGCAGAAGCTAGGGCATATACACCAAAAGTAGCTAGCGCCTGAGCTGGCAGATCCTTCTCAAGTGAGGCCAAGCTTGTCAATAGGGCAGTTTTCTGCAGGCGCCGGACAATGTAGCCGGTGATAGAGATGCCGCCCATAGGGAGTTCATAGCGCATTCTCTCCGCGCCAACGAAGGATTCTGTACTTGTGTTGATGGCTTCGGCCATGATTGGATTCTCCACTATGTGTCTGATATTTCACTGTAAAGATCGATTTGCATCAATGCTAGGGCATGATTGCGGTAGGATGACGGCCGTTCCCCAATTTGCTCGGCATCCATATGACGACAGAACTGAACCGCATGCGGTTCAGATTCCCAGCGCAAGATGGTGTGGCCCATTTCAGTCGCACGTCTTATTGTGAACTCAAAAGCCTGGCGTCCTACACCTTTGCCGATCGCGCTAGGATGGAACAGCACGTCGGATGGATAGCCCCAGTGTGTTTTGGACTGACGGACGATGGTGGTCAACAACTCGTGTTCCGATGGCTGGGCTGGACGGATGTGAATCGCTGACATAGACCTAAGCCTTAACCGCTTTGTAGGCATCCAGCGTGCGCTGGCGAGCCATCTTGTGATCGACAATCGGCGCTGGATAATCCTGGCCGATGATACAGTTGGCAGCTTGCTGCTCCATCGGAGTCATTGTGGCAGGCTGATGAATGCGGTTGGTCGGGACCTCACGTAGTTCGGGCAGCCACCGCCGGATGTAGTCCCCTTTGGGGTCGTGTTTTTTGCCCTGTGTCGTGGGGTTGAAGATTCGGAAGTAGGGCGCGGCATCGGTGCCAGTGCCTGCCGCCCACTGCCAGCCCCCATTGTTCGCAGCAGGATCGCCATCGACCAGATGTTGCATAAAGAAACGCTCTCCCCAACGCCAGTCGATCAACAAATCCTTGACCAAGAACGAGGCGACGATCATGCGGGCGCGATTGTGCATCCAACCGCTTTCCACCAACTGGCGCATCGCGGCATCGACGATTGGATAGCCCGTGCGGCCCTCACACCAGGCGACGAATTCGGTCTCATTATTGCGCCATTCGATCGCATCGTATTCGATACGGAAACTGCGTTGCCGCACGCGTGGGAACTGCGCCAGGATGTGAATGTAGAAATCACGCCAGATCAACTCGCTAATCCAGACCTGCGCATTGTCTCGCGCTTCTTGGCTTGGAGCTTGATCTCTTGTTGTGAAAGCCCGACTGATGGCCTCATGGGCAGAAAGCAACCCAAAGCGGAAGTACGGCGACAGGCGCGATGTGCCATCAATCGCCATCCTGTCACGCTGTTGATCGTATTGAAACAGGCCGTCGGCTAGAAAGGCATCCAGACGGTGGCGAGCTTCGTCTTCGCTTGGGGGGAAGGGGACACTGGCTGGCAGGATTGGCTCAGATGGGATGCTCTCACTGGCCACATCACCCAAGGTTGGGATGTGATCAGGGGCAGGAAGAGGCTCCGCCAGGCTGCTCTGATCGAGCCAGGTGTTCTTGAACGGTGTGTAGACGACGTAAGGACTGCCGTCAGTTTTCAGGACGCTGCCTGGTGGCCGAATGGCTGTGCCCGAAACGGGTTCAAGCGGCAGCGAAGATCGGATCAAAGCATCTCGTCTGATCGCGTAAGGCGAGTAGTCCTCCTCCACTGCGATCAGACTGGCCTTTGTCTCCTCAACCAGCTTTGTCAGGGCGTCGATTGGTGTGCCACGACGCAGGATCAGACGGGCGCCGCGCTCACGTAGATCAGTCTCTAAGGAGCGAAGGGCACCATAAAGAAAGGCGAAACGCTTGGCACCCAGATACTCAGACTGCTCCAAGCGTTCGTCCAAAACAAACACAGGGACAACGTGGTCGGCTTTGTTCAACGCATGCCGTAAAGCAGGATTGTCATGCAGCCGCAGGTCGCGGCGAATCCACCATAGAGCAACAGTCATTGTCAGCGATTGTTACCTCATCCAAGCAGGTCTTCGAGCGCGGGACCCGCATCTGGATATTCGAACTCGAAGCCTGCATTTTCGAGGCGTTTGGGCAGCACGCGAGCGCCATCCAACACCAAGGTTGCAGCCTCGCCAAAGGCGATCTTGAAGGCAAAGCCGGGGGCAGGCAAAAAAGTCGGGCGGGAGAGGGTGCTGCCCACCACACGTGTGAAGCCCCCGTTGGTCATCGGGTTGGGGGCGGTCAGATTATAGGGACCGCTAGCCGACTCGTCTTCGATCAAGTGGCGAATGGCGCGGACTTCATCTTTGATATGAATCCAGGACAGCCACTGCTTGCCAGAGCCAATCGGGCCGCCGACAAAGAGCCGCACAGGCAGCGCCAGGATAGGCAATACGCCCCCATCAGGGCTCATGACGATGCCGGTACGAAGAACGACCTGCCGAATGCCCATTTCTTCAACTTCAGCCGTTGCAGCTTCCCATTGTTTGCAGACCTCAGCCTGGAAATCTTCACCGGGCGGCGTCTCCTCGGTGATCATCTCGTCGCCGTGCGGACCATAGTAGCCGATTGCAGAAGACTGCACGACCACCTCGGGTTTTTCGCTCGCTGCCTTGATGGCCTCAACGACCGCATTACCGGCATTGAGACGGCTCTGGAGGATTATCTTCTTATTGGTGGGCGTCCAACGCCAACCGATGAGGCCCAAAACACCGTCCGGGCCAATACTTGCTCCGGCCAGATTAATGATGGCCGTCTCGCTGGTGATGAGCGATGCCCAACTCTCGCCGCTGCGAGCATCGTATTCCTCCGCCCGCACACCAACCGGAAACCCCGTGGCCTTTTCGAGATTGCGCGTCAGCACGATCACATCATAGTCGGCTGATGCAAGTTCAGCAGCCAATGCTCGACCAATCAACCCGGTTCCACCGGTGATGATGGCACGCTTCATTCTGTCTCTCTCCTCGTTGCGAGCAAATAAAAAGGCACAGCGCTCAATCTACGGGCGCTGCGCCCTGATGTCTCAGGTTACTTTGCGTTCATCTGG
>JAADYZ010000221.1 GCA_010092775.1 Chloroflexota bacterium | reverse complement strand
TATTTGTCACAATAAGCCTCTTTTCTTCGGTCGGTTGCCTACCAACTAACAGGGCAACAAATGATATAAACACTGCACCACCCACGGAGATGCCAAGTAGTGAAACATCGGAGATCACAGTTACTCCTACAGAGCTTGCACCGGCTATTCTGTCGCCATCTCCGACTACAGCACTTCCATCAGCTACACCGTCACTAGCTTCAATTCTTCCTGAGATACGTTCTCAACCGCAAGCTGGAGACATTTTGTACTATGCTATGGATAGAAATTGGACGGATGTGGACGACGTCATTACTCAGCCAGTCGAACTTTGGAGAGTTGATACGGACGGCAGCAATGAGCGTCTGGTGGCAAGCTACCAGCCTGTGATCAACGGTGGCGCTGGTTGGCCCTCATCGAATGGGCATTATCTTGTTGTCAATGCCGCACAAGGCTTGGTCATGTTTGACTTCGTTGAAGGGACCGTGCAGGTTGTGGCAGCCTCTGCAGAACAGGACACCGTCTCATCGCCACTAGAATTGAATCCTGTTGCTTTGTCATTGCTATGGGAACCAGGTGACAATAGCTTCCTCTACTACACTGGGCTTCCTCCTGAGGGCGGTGAACTGAGGCGGCAGACCCTACCGCTAGGACAGCCCAGTGAAGTGCTTCTGGCAGGCGCCTTTGAGTTTGACGGGCGTTCTATTGCGCCAGTCTTTCTACAGGGTAAGTTGAATGACAACAGATTGGTTGCCAACAACCGTGAAGTGATTGACGTGGCGCAAGAACGCACTATTGAACTCAGCTATACCAATCCAGATGCAAATGGTCCTATTACACGGCCCATCACGGGGATCTTGGATGTCAAGGAGGATACAATCGTTTTCCATGCCCAGTGTATTGCCGATGTTTGTGCTGAAGGTGGCTATGGTTCGGTGGTGGGTGTCGGTGAGTACCGTTCGGGTGAAAACGGTATGCTGCAAAATGTGCGTCACTTGTCTCCTGTCGGTCAGCTCATGTGGGCTGCGGAGCGACTGGATGCGCATCGCTTTGTAGCCAGATATGATCCCCGCCTTGGGGGAAACGAATGGGGATCGAATCTCCGGACACTGGTCATCCTTGATCCGGCGCAGCCTGATGAACCGATTGACATTACGCCCTGGGAAGGTCCAGAGTTCTGGGATCAGTCCTTTGCGATCATCGATGGTAACCGTGCTGTCGTGCATCGAGAGAGCGAAGCAACCGGACCTGAACTCTGGCTGGTGACCCTGGACGGGAGTGCAGAGCCAGTCTTCCTGGCGAAAGGCGCGTTTCCTTGGTTTGTCGAAGATAGTCCTTAAGTGATCTTGAGCCGGTTTAGTGGACACAAGCAATGTCCACTAAATACGGGTCAGTTCACCTATTTCTGCTTCTGGATTTTGGCCCAAGTATCGCGCAGGCCAACGGTCCTATTGAAGACCATCTTCTCATCAGTTGAGTCAGGATCAACACAGAAGTAGCCCAGGCGCTCGAACTGGTAACGCGTGCCTGCTTCTGCACCCTGCACCGAAGGTTCGACGTATGCCCTCTCAATCACCTGAAGCGAGTCGGGGTTGAGTACATCGATGAACGTTTGCCCGTTCGCTACTTTTGAAGGGTCCTCTTGTGAAAACAACCGATCATACAGCCGGACCTCGGCTTGGAGCGCTTTCTCCACAGAGACCCAGTGCAACGTCGCCTTCACTCGCCGCCCATCCGGTGCATGGCCACCCCGTGTTTCCGGGTCATAGGTACAGCGCAGCTCGACGATGTTGCCGTCTGCATCTTTGATCACATCGGTGCAGGTGATGAAATAGCCATAACGCAGACGCACCTCACGGCCTGGGGCAAGCCGGTAGAACTTCTTGGGTGGGTCTTCCATGAAGTCGTCCTGCTCAATATATAACTCGCGGGAAAAGGGCACCATGCGTGTACCAGCGCTCTCGTCCTCAGGATTGTTAACGGCTTCGAGCTGCTCGACCTGCCCTTCAGGATAGTTCTCGATTACCACCTTCAGCGGGTTGAGGACACTCATCACCCGGTTGGCGCTGTAGTTTAAGTCCTGCCGGATGAAGTGCTCTAACTGCTCAATCTCGATCATGCTGTTGGCCTTCGCTACACCGATCTGGTCGGTGAAGGCACGGATCGCTTCGGGTGTATACCCACGACGGCGCAACCCGGAGATGGTTGGCATGCGCGGATCATCCCAGCCACTGACATGCCCCTCCTCAACAAGCTGGATTAGCTTACGCTTACTGAGGATGGTGTAGGTCAGAGCCAGCCGGGCAAACTCGATCTGCTGGGGCTGGTAGATTCCAAGCTTCTCCAGACACCATTCGTACAAGGGGCGGTGTGCTTCGAATTCCAGGGTGCAGAGGGAATGGGTGACCTCTTCAATGGAATCGGACTGCCCATGCGCCCAATCATACATGGGGTAGATATGCCACTCTGTACCAGTACGCGGGTGTGCCTCGTGCAAGATGCGGTACAGAACCGGGTCACGCATGTTGATGTTTGGCGAGGCCATATCAATAGCCGCGCGCAGCACACATTCACCCTCGTCGAATTCGCCCGCTTTCATTCTTTCGAAGAGGTCCAGGTTCTCCTCAACGGATCGATCCCGGTAGGGGCTGTCCTTACCAGGTTCGGTGAGGGTGCCTCGATATTCACGTATCTCGTCCGCATTGAGGTGATCCACATAGGCATCGCCCTGCTTGATCAACCGCACAGCCCACTCGTAAAGCTGGCCGAAGTAATCGGAGGCATAAAAGAGGCGGTCTTCCCAATCGGCACCCAGCCAACGCACGTCCTCAATAATCGCCTCAATGTACTCTTGCTTTTCCTTGGTAGGATTGGTGTCATCAAAGCGCAGGTTGAACTTGCCGCCGTACTGTTCCGCCAGCCCAAAGTTTAGATTGATCGACTTTGCATGCCCGATGTGTAGATAACCGTTTGGCTCTGGCGGAAAGCGGGTGTGGACTCGCCCGTCAAAGCGCCCGGACGCGTTGTGCTCGTCAATAATCTGAGTGATGAAGTTGCGCCCCAGTCCAGACTCCTCTTCTGGGTTTGGGGTGCTTTCGCCTGAGGCCATATAGGATCGTCCTCCATAGTAGTCGCTAAAATCCGTAGCAGTCAGGATAACAAAACAGCCGCGTGTGGGCAATGCATATACTCACTCTGTGTGGGAGTTTTAATGAGCAAAGCACAATCCTGAGCCACAACACCGACCCTCTACCATTTAATTCTCTCAGGTGATGTTGAGCCGTGTTCCTAGATCAGTTTGACAAACCCTCAGGCTGCATGGTACCCTTCGCTCATTATCTGGAGGCGGATCAATGTGTGACCATGGTCTATCCAATACCAATACCCTGACCTTGAACATCGGTATCAGCCGCAGTGTGGTTGCGCCCTATTCCTATTATTACTATGTGGGTGGAGAGTGCCGCTCTGGCTGATTGAGCGTTTGACCGACTGATGAAACGTACCCGGCGCAGAGTGAAAACTCTGCGCTTTTTTGTTGTCATTGAGAGGAATGAGGGAGAAAAGGCGTGAGTTCAGACCTACAACAGGATCAGGTTTTGATGTGTAGAGGGGTGCGTGGCGCAACCGTCGCTGCCGCCAATACGCGGGCTGCCATACTGGAGGCAACGCGTGAACTGCTGGCTGAAATCATCGCCGCGAATGACATCGCGATTGATGAGGTCGCCAGTATTTTTTTTACCATGACGCCGGACTTGACCCAAGCCTATCCGGCAACCGCTGCACGTGAGATGGGCTGGTCCGATCTGGCGCTGCTCTGTGCCCAGGAGATCGACTGCCCAGTAGGACTGCCTCGGATGATTCGGGTGTTGTTCCACTGGAATACGAAGCGCAGTCCACAGGAAATCACACATATTTACATCAACGGGGCAGAAGCGCTGCGCCCCGATCGCACCTATCAAAAATAATCGGGCTAAACCCGGAAAGGACAACGGCTGATGATAATCGTGATGAACACCCAAGCCACGCCTGAAGAACTTCAGGAGGTGATCGACTGGGTAGAGAGTCAGGGGTTCAAGACCCACGTTTCAAAAGGGGAAGAGCGGGCAATAGTCGGTGTGATCGGCAATGACCGCCCCCTTGACAGTGCTCAGGTCGAGTTGATGACTGGCGTTGAACGGACTATGCGCATCCTGGAACCATACAAATTGGCAGGGCTTAACGTGCATCCGGAGCCAACTCTGATCCCCCTAAATGGTCTGAAGGTGGGAGGCAACCAGCTTACCCTGATCGCGGGGCCATGCTCGGTTGAAAGCCGAGAACAAATCCTAGAGACAGCTCACGCCGTGAAGGAAGCGGGCGCGACCGCCTTGCGCGGGGGGGCCTTTAAGCCCCGCTCATCGCCCTATTCGTTTCAAGGGATGGGGTTGGCCGGGCTGGAGTTGTTGGCCGAAGCACATCAGGCGACTGGGCTACCTATCGTGACTGAAGTGATGGCCCCCGAGCAGGTCTCGCTGGTGGCACAGTACGCGCAAGTGTTGCAGATTGGTGCACGCAATATGCAGAACTTCAACCTGTTGAAAGCGGTCGGGCAGACCAAGCACCCAGTGCTGCTCAAACGCGGCATGATGAACACCCTGGAAGAGCTGCTCATGTCTGCCGAGTACATCTTGTCGTGCGGAAATTCATCCGTGATGCTGTGTGAGCGCGGCATCCGCACCTTCGAGAAATACACACGCAACACCTTCGATGTAAACGCGATCCCAGCGCTGAAAGCGCGGACTCACCTACCTGTGATCGCTGACCCGTCGCATGGCACAGGGCACTGGGAATACGTCGGCCCAGTCTCGCTGGCAGCGGTGGCGGCTGGCGCGGACGGCTTGATCATTGAGGTGCACCCCAAGCCGGAAGAGGCACTCTCCGATGGGTTGCAGTCGCTGAAAACGGAACGCTTTGCTGAACTGATTCCGAAACTGCGGGCGGTCGCCGATGCAGTTGGTAGGAAACTATAGCAATGGCTGAAAGTGACCTTGTGCAGCACCGGGTGCAACGCTCCCGCCATATCTGGGAAAGCGAGACAACAATCTTATGAATTCGCTTGCTCTACGCAGGACAAAGCGGCTCACCGGGGAAGTGACCGTCCCCGGTGACAAGTCGATCAGTCACCGCGCGTTGATTCTTGGTGCATTGGCACAAGGGGGAAATCGCATCAGCGGCTGGCTGGCGGCCGGTGATACGCTCGCGACCCTAGGCGCCGTCCGGTCTCTGGGTATAGACGTGCAGTGGGATGGGGAAGAACTAGTCTTCAGCGGTGGTGAGCTTTCTACACCTACCGAGGCCATCCACTGCGCCAACGCCGGTACTGCGATGCGCCTTCTGGCGGGGCTGCTGGCCGGTCAGTCTTTCTCCAGTCTATTGGATGGCAGTGATCAGCTTCGGCGCCGCCCCATGAGCCGGATTGTGAGCCCGCTGCGTCAGATGGGTGCAGCCATTGAGGATACAGAAGGACACGCTCCACTGCACATCCACCCGGCTCAACTAAGCGGTATCCGCTACGAGTTGCCCGTAGCCAGCGCTCAGGTGAAGAGCGCTGTTCTGCTGGCAGGTCTGTTCGCCGATGGCTCCACCACTGTGATAGAACCAGGGCCTAGCCGTGATCATACCGAACGAATGCTGCTGGCGATGGGTACTGCTCTGCATAGACATGATCGGGCGATCACGCTTGAATCCGATGCTGGTGAGCTGGCTCCGTTGGAGATGCACATCCCTGGTGATCTGTCATCTGCGGCCTTTGTGCTGGTCGCGGCAGCCTGCCTGCCAGGCTCCGATGTCGTCATTCGCAAGGTGGGACTGAACCCCACTCGCACTGGTCTGTTGGATATTCTGACGCGGATGGGCGCTCAAATTGAGCTTACTCCCTCCGATGAGCAGGGCGGTGAGCCTACAGGTGATCTACGTGTCACAGGGAATGGTTTGCGCGCTGTTCAAGTTCAGGGTGATGAAGTTGTGCGCGCTATCGATGAGCTGCCCATTTTGGCGGTGGCGGCTACCCAAGCACACGGCGAAACTGTGATCTCGGATGCCGCCGAACTGCGCGTCAAAGAGGTTGACCGTATCAGCCGGGTGGCCGGAGAGCTGCGCAAGCTGGGAGCGGAAATAGAAGAAAAGCCTGACGGTATGATCATCAGCGGGCCGACACGCCTACGTGGAGTAGCAGTATCCAGTCACGGCGATCACCGGTTGGGCATGGCGTTGGCGGTTGCCGGATTGCTGGCAGAAGGGGAGACCTTCATCGAGCAGGCGCACAGCATTGATGACTCCTTCCCTGGTTTTGCCCAGACGCTGGCCAGGTTAGGGGCGGAGATCAGCTAATGGCGGTGCAGAAGGTGATTCGGGTGGGTTTGTTGGGTTGGCCGGTATCGCACAGCGTATCCCCCGCGATGCACAATGCGGCATTTCAGGCCACATCCATTGCTGGGAGATATGATCTGTTGCCGGTGGAGCCTGACAGGTTAGGTGTAGAAGTTGCTCGCTTTCTGGCTGACGGATTCTCTGGCTTCAATGTGACTATTCCGCACAAACAGACCGTGCTTGACCTGCCACAAATCGGGGAGGTTTCCCCCGAAGCAGAAGTCATCGGGGCTGCAAATACCCTGGTCCTGAATCCGGACGGGCGTCTGGATGCTTTCAATACGGACTGGCAGGGAATACGTGATGACCTTCTGGCCCATGGCGTGAATGTGGCAGTGGGTACGGTGATCGTCC
>JAADYZ010000220.1 GCA_010092775.1 Chloroflexota bacterium | reverse complement strand
CACACCGACTAAGCGATCACCGATCAAAATCGGCAGCGCCACCTCAGACCGCGTTTCCGGCAGGACGGGGTTGGGCAAGTGAGCGGGGTCCTGGGTCACGTCTTCCACCACAACCGGTTGCCGTGAACGGGCGGCTTGCGCCACGAGGCTTCGTTCAGCATGCACATTGATCGAGTGGCCGAAGCTCTTGAGCCTCGCGCCTGGCTCACCAAGACCCTCGCGTACTGTCAGGACTTCGCGCTCGGCGTCAAGCAGGAAGATGTGAACATAGTAGTAGTCAAAGGCCTCAGCCAGGCCATCTACGGCGGCTTTCAACAGGCCGTCAACGTCCAGGTAGCGGGTGAGCGCCTGGCTGACGGAGTAAGCCGTTTGCTGGCGCAAGCGCAGTTGCTCGGTGTTGCGCCGGGCAGTTTCCGCCTCTTGGAGCAGTCGGAGCGATTGCAGTACCGGAGCGGACTGATCGGCCAATGCACTAATCTGGCGGACCTCGTCGTCCGCTATTTCGACTGGCTGGCTGCTGGTGGCCAAGACGAAACCAATCCACTGGTCGCCTGCCACCAGCGGGATGGCAAAGAAGGCTTGATAGCCCTGGCTGAGCAAATAGTCACGGATTGACTCGTCTAGCCGACGGCTGGTTGTGACATCGGGGAACTGCGCGGCCCGATAACGCTGGATCAAGACGGCTAGCGCCTCTTCCTCCGCGATCGATAGATGGGTCCCGATCTCCATTGCGGATTGCTCACTCGCAGGGTTGGTCCAATTGGCGACGACTTCGCTGTAGGCTGGGTTTTCATCCTCTAGGAGCGGCTCGCCAAAGACGTGGACCGTTGCGTGTTCCAGCGCGCTCAGCCGTGTGGTCTCGATCAAGGCTTCTAGCACATCCTGGACCCCTGTTGCACGCACGACGCGCTCACTGGATGCGTACAGCGTTTCGGTTTCGGCCAGGGCCTTTTGTGTCTCTTCAAACAACTGTGCGTTTGAGAGCGAGGCGGCAAGCTGGTTTGCGATAATCAGGAGTGTACGGACCTCGCCAGGGCTGAAGAAGTCCTGGATGTTGTGCTGCACGTCCATCACACCGAGCAAGCGGCGGCCCAGCGCCAACGGGATGGCAACTTCCGAGCGCGTCTCTGCCAGCAGCGGGTTCGGCAAATGGGAGGGAGCTGAACGCACATCGTTGACCACCACAGGCCGCAGCTCACGCGCTGCTTGCGCGACCACACTCCGTTCTGCATCGCGTGGGATGCCATACCCCCTGCTCACCAGCATCTCGCCTGCGCGTCCCAGGCCTTCCCGCACAATCAAGGTATCCGTCTCGTCGTCGTAGAGATAAATGTGGGCATGGTAGTAGCTCAACGTATCACCAAGCTGAGAGACGACCAGCGCCAACAGCGAGTCCGGATCGAGCACGGTGGTCACCTGCTGGCTGATCTCTTGCGCCAGCGTCTCGCGAATCTCCGTCCGGCGTTCCTCTTCTTCGCGCTGCTTACGATCGCTGATGTCGCGCGCCAGGACGACCAATCGTCCGCCTTCCACGTCGATGTAGCTCAAGCTGATTTCAAAGTCAATCAGCTCGCCCGTCTTGCTCTGGTGGCGGGTCTCGTAGCGTTTGGTGTGTTCGGGGCGGCTGGTGATCAGCGTCGCATCTGGGTCATTTTCCGGCCCTTTGTCGATCTCATCCAGGTTAATGCCAAGAACTTCTTCTCGCTCATAGCCCATCAGATCAAGATAGGCCCGGTTCACATCGACCACGCGTCCGCGTGTATCGAGCAGCAAGAAGCCGTCCGGCGTCGTGTTCAAGATGGTGCGGACGCGCTCACCCTCAGCCCGGCTAATCTCTTCTGCGCGTCGCAGTTCGGTCACATCGTTCTGGATCGCGACGTAGTGGGTGAGTTGCCCATCGGGTGTGCGGATGGGTGAGAGCGTCACCTGGCTATAGAAGCTGTAACCATCCTTGCGCTTCATGACCACGACAGACCTGCCGCTTTCGCCACTCTGGATGGCCCGCTGAAGGTCGCGGAGACCCTCCAAGTCATCCGTGTCATCGAAGGCAAACATGAATTCCTGCCCGACGATCTCGCTCTCGCTGTAGCCCGTCATCTCAACAAAGGCCGGGTTCGCATAGATCAAAGGCAACTGCGGCTGCTGGGCGTCAGCAATCGTGATACCTGCTGTTGCCGATTGCAGTGCCGTGTCGCGAATGAGCATCTCGGATTGGGTTTCAACCAGCCGGTCGAAGGCACGTGCATTCTCGACCGCCACTGAAATCTGCGCTCCGAGTGTGTTGAACACCACTAAATCATTGTCATCGAAGCGATTGACCACATTAGACTGTACGTCGAGGACGCCGATGACTTCGCGCCCGATAATGAGCGGCACCGCCAACTCGGCCCGCGTGATTGGCAGGAGTTGATTCGGCAAGAAGCCCGGCTCGTTCAACACATCGTTGGAGAGCTGTGCCCGCCGTGTTCGCGCCGACTGGGCGACCAGACTCCGCTCGGCATCGTATGGGATGTAGTGGCCCTGGTCGCGCATGATGCGCCCCGGATCGCCAGCACCGGCAGCCACGATCAGGCGTGTTTTGTCGTCGTTGAACAGATAGATGTGGGCATGGTAGAGGTCAAAGCGATCTTTCGTCAGTTCAACCACCAGGGGGAGCAGGCGCTGCAAGTCGAGCACGGTGGCAATCTGGCGTGAAATGGCACTGGCTGTTTCCAGGTCGCGCGTACGGCGTTCCACCTGGCTTTGCAGCGTCCGGTTGAGCTGTTCAAGCGAAAGATTCTGTTCACCAAGCTCCCGGCGGTCTGCCGCACGAGCGGCTGAAATCAAGACACCAATTACCGTGACCGCCAACCCAATAGATACGAAGGTCAGCAGGCTGT
>JAADYZ010000219.1 GCA_010092775.1 Chloroflexota bacterium | reverse complement strand
GCGGCAGCGGAGATGGTGGCGGAGACACCGGTGGAGACTGAGGTTCTTGTGCCCCCAATTGGCGTTGTTCCAAATACTTCTGCAAAATGCGGCCAAGCTGATCCGCTGTGCGATAGCGCATTGACGGCTCTTTGGAGAGCACTTTCTGCAAAATGCGATCGAGTTCGACCGGCAGTTTCTCATCAATATCTTGAAGCGAAGGCGGCGCATCTTGAACATGGGCCAGGGCAAGTTCGCGGTAGTCATCGCCGTAGAAGGGCAACTGCCCCGTCAGCAGTTCGAAGAAGACCACCCCAATCGAATAGACATCTGAAGAAGGGGTAGGCGCATCGCCGACGGCCTGCTCCGGTGAGAAATAATGAGGGCTGCCCCAGACCACCTCTTCTTGTTCATCAGGTGGTTCAGCCGCTAGCGCGCGCGCAATGCCAAAGTCGGCCACTTTAATCGTGTTTTCAGCAGTCAGCAAAATGTTCTGCGGCTTGATGTCGCAGTGAACCAGGCCCGCCCGATGCGCGTAGCCGACCCCTTTGCAGACTTCTACAATGACGGTCAGCGCTGTCTCAACATCAAAAGCGCCTTTGGCCCGAATGTAGGACTTGAGGTCTTGGCCGTCCACGAACTCCATTACAATGTAATGGGTTCGCGGCCCATCCTGCCCTACGTCGTGGACAGTGACGATGTTGGGGTGAGAGAGATTGGCTGCTGCACGCGCTTCTTGAAGGAAGCGAGCGGTGAATTCCGGGTCGCTCACCAAGCTGGGGCGCAGCACCTTGACCGCGACCACGCGTTCAAGGTCGAGATCCTGGGCTTTATAGATCATCGCCATGCCCCCAGAACCGATTTGCTCTAGGAGTTGATAGCGCTCATTGAGGGTGGGGTTATCTGCCATAGATTTATTCTACTGCGATTCTGATATGGGGCAAGCCAGTGGGGGCTGATCTGAAGATGTTATGCGCTAAGAGCCCTCAATTGCTCAAGCCAAGCCGGGGGGAAGCGTGTGGGGTTCCCAGATTGATCCACCAAGACGTGTTTGCTAGACCCAGTGGCGATCAGTACATCCGTATCGGCCAGCAGGACGTCATATCCAAACGTCACACCCCGGCTGCCGACCTTCTGCACTGTAGTGCGTACCACCAACTCTTGATCGTAGATGGCGGGCCGAAGATAACGAATGTTGATCTCAGCGACGGCCATCGCGTAGCCTTCTGCCTCCATCATAGCGTAAGGCAGCCCTGCCTCACGAGATAACTCGCTGCGCGCCTCCTCGAAATAGACGGGATAGTTGGCGTGGTGCACGATGCGCATACCGTCGGTTTCAGCGTAGCGCACTCGCAAACGCAGCTCAAAAACGCGTGGCCCGGCAGCACTCATAAGGCGCCTTCCTTGGCAAGGATATCCCGGATCAAGTCTTTGCGCGCGCTGCCGCCGAGGGTCTCCAGTTTGCGGATATTCAATGGGTCGATTTCCTCGCGCAGCAAGCGGAGCTCTTCCTCAGTTGGCAAGGGGGTCACACGGACCTCCTCAGCAATCGCGAGTTCAAAACCCGTCTTGCGTTGAATTCGCTCAATGCTGCTACCAGGATGGAAGTGCGTGAGGCGCATTCGGCCTTGGGCCCAGTCGAATTCGCCCAGATCTGTGATGGCATATTGAGGGCCCGCCCCATGCGGTCGATCAGGCACATGACCAAGGCCGCTGACGAAATCGACTTTTTCCACAAAGGTGACTTTGGAATGACGCGGCACATAAATGTAGACTTCATGAGAAAAGACACTCACATCAGGGATGCCGCCGGTGCCCGGCAAGCGCATCCGGGGCTTATGATAGTCTTTGCCGATTGCGATGTTGTTGAAGTTCCCCTGCGCATCAATTTGACCGGGGCGGAAAAACTCGACCGGCTTGAGGACGGTCAGGGCTTCGATGGCTGCCCGCACAAAACCGACCGTCATTGTGGCGTTGCCCAGCCAGAAGTCCTCAATGCGCGCCAGACTCAGTGCGCCCCAATCGTCGCAGACACCCTGGCCAATCGCTGACGCAAAACGTAAATTAGGCGCGTGGGTCCGTTTGGCGAGCAAGAACCCCGCCACTACCAATGGAGTAGCCAGACCCTGGGCGACAATCTCGCCATCGCGCATCTGGCGGGAAATGCAGGCGCACATGATCTCATCGATGCTAATGTCTAGGGTCATGGAGTGACTCCCCAGGTGGGTCGGCGACCGGCAACGTCGAAGCTTACTGCAGGATCCCCCTCTGTATCTAGCCAGAGCAACGGGGCAATGAAGGGGCGTAGGACCATGTTGGTCACATCGACGTAGCCTTCTGTGATATCGACGATGATAGCACCACTGCCATCCGGCGCCCACAAGACATCCGCGATAACGTGTGCATCCTGGCGCAGCATCTCCCGATCGTTGATGTCATCGGCCAGGGCACGATGCATGCTTAGGGCGACTCGTTCGGGGGTGTAGTTAGCTAGGGTTGTCATGAAGAAATAGAGGTTGCCGTCGTCCAACTGCTGCGGGTAAGACAGTCTGAAGTAGAGCCCGCCTGCTTCACCGGGCAGGACGGTCTCTACCGCACGGCTGAAGGCATCCACTTGCCAAAGACCAGTCGTGGCACCGACTGCAATATCGTTAGCAGCGAAGAACCCCTCCTGGTCTTGGGTCCAGCTTGCGGTACAGCAGACAGGCTCACCATCAGCGATTTCGTAAGTGCTGACCGTGCGGGTGCGTACATCGATCACGCCGAAGCCCTCACTGATGGGTAGGGTTGTAATGCGCACCAAGAGGCGTGTGCCATCGGGTGACCAAGCCTCCGGGAAGTAAAACCGGCCAGGATCGAATTCTGTAAACTGGGCCGTGCTGTAGCTGCTGGCGCGGATTGTGTCAATCTCGCCGGTGATTGGATCGATCAAGTTCACGCCACCGAGGCCATAGGCAATCTGTGTGCCATCTGGCGACCACGCGATGCTGTGCAGCATGGTCCAGTTGAGGGTTTGATCAGGAAAAGCAGGGAGTTCGGGGCCTTCCACAAGCACCTGCCGATTGGCGCCGCCCGCATCCGTGTTGATCAGATTGTTGTTGACCACATAAGCCAGGCTTCCATCGACCGGAGACACGGCAAAATCGAGGATTTGACCATCCTCGTTGGTGATGCGACTGACCTCTTCTCCATTGGCCTCTAAGCGCCAGATTTGCCAGTCCTCACCAATGTAGTAGAGTGAAGCTGGTAGAGAGACACTGGGTCGTGGGGTTTCGGTTGGCAAGGGGGTTTGGCTCGGAAGGGGTGTTTCCGTAGGCGTTGGAGATGGTGGCAGCTCTGTGGGGGTGGCGGTCGCCGACGTTACTGGCGGTGACGTCACCGTGACCAGGATAATCGACCGGTTTGGTGCTTGAAGCGTGCCACATCCGATCAGTAGGAGAGCCACCGCGAGCCAGGCGACCCAATGAGTCCAACGAAACATGTGCATAGCGCAGCCCCTCAGCATGCGGTCTAACAGACCCGCTTATTGTAACATCGTGTGCGACAATCTTCGATATGCTATAGTACATGCATCAGAAACAAAAATGAGAGAGTAGTCAAGAAGGATTGACTATGGGCGACACTCCGCCTGTGTCCACTGCCGAAGCCGCTCGCATCGAACGTTTTCTTGGCCACTTACGGCAGCAAGGACGCAATGAACGCACCCTTCGCGCTTATGAATTTGACTGGCGGCACGTGGCGCAGTGGTTTTATGAGACCCAAGCTGAGGTGTTCTGTCTCACCAAACTAGATGCAGCAGCCGTCGAAACCTATGTGGATTGGTCTCAAGAAGAACTTGGCTTGAAGTCAAGTACAGTAAATCGGCGCTTGACCTTTGTTAAACGCTACGCGGCCTGGGCGGCAGCGCACGGGGATATCCCCACCAAACAGCGCCAGCACATCAAGCGCATTCCAATCCTCAAAAAACCCGATCCAATACCGCGCTATCTCAACGAAGACGAACTGCGCCATTTCAAAGCGACTTTGTTGAAGCGAGCCAACGTTCGTGACCAGGCCATCGTATTGGTGCTGCTGCACACTGGTCTGCGGGTCAGCGAGTTGTCGCAGCTCACGCACGATTGCATTGTGGATGAATTCGAGACGGGCGACGTCATGATTCGCGTCGCCGATGAGGAGTCCGGAGACGAGCGCTACATCCCCCTCCCCCAACCCATTTACAACTTGATGCAAACCCACTGGCTCGAATACCCAGATGCGACCGCTCTGTTCATGGGGCGCACAGGTCAGTTGACACCCGAACGCATCGCGGCGATTGTCAAGAAATATGGTGAGTGGGCGCGCATGGATTGGATAACGCCCTTAGTCTTGCGTCACACCTTTGCTTACTTCTTTCTATTGGAGTCGAATGGCGATCTGATCCAATTGGCGGATGTGCTTGGCCACTCAGATTTAAATTCCACACGCGTATACCTCAAATTGCTTCCAGAGACCGAAGTGGCTCAAGATTAAGCAGAGCGCAAGCACCGCCCATTTAGTCAATCGAGATTTTGCAAAAACACTTGTTTTATCATATAATCCTCATGTGAAAGTATTATCTAAGGTTCTTATCGCGTCAGACATAATATGAGACAGTGGATCATGGTCTCAACGAGATGTTTGACAACATGTTCTAGCCTTGTTGAGATGCTGAGGCCGCTTTCGGGGGCAGTTGCTTTGCCCGGGTGAAAGGGGCTTTTCGTATTGATCAGGCCGGCTCGTAAACGCGTGATATGTTGATCTTTATTGTAAGGAGACAAACGTATGACAGTTCAGTTTAATATGGGCGACGACAGTCTCGACTTTGGGGCTCTCCTCGACGACTACGACTATCAGGCTCCCCAGCGTGGCGACTTGCTGGAGGGCATCATTTTGGCCATTGATGAAACGGAAATCCTGGTCGATGTGGGTGCGAAGCAGGATGCCTTTGTTTTGCGGAAAGATCTGGAGCGATTGGATGACTCCGACCTGGATCACTTACAGCCGGGCGATGACGTCTTTGTTGAGGTTTTGCGGCCCAGAGATTATGAAGGCCGCCTGGTTGTATCCATCAACAAGGCGCTGGAACGTCAGGATTGGGAGCGTGCTAACGAGCTCCTGGAAAGCCAAAAGAGTGTTGATGTCACCGTGAATGGCATCAACCGGGGTGGTGTTTTGGTGGAATTTGGACGCTTGCAGGGCTTTGTGCCACAATCCCACCTGACACAGATTCCACGCAGTGGATCAAACGACAAACTGGAAGAAGCCAAGCGGGCCTTGATAGGCGAGACAATGCCAGCTAAGGTGATCGAGGTGCAGCGCAGCCGTAATCGTTTGATCCTCTCGGAGAAACTTGCTCAGACTTCTGCTCGACAGGCTCGAATGGAAGAGCTTGAAGTTGGCCAGGTCATCACTGGTCGTGTTGTGGGTTTGATGAACTATGGTGCCTTCGTGGACCTTGGTGGGGTGGACGGTTTGATCCACATTTCCAACCTGGATAAGCGTTATGTCGGCCACCCAAGCGATGTGCTCAATCTCAACGATGAAGTCACCGTGTTGATTGAAGGCATTGATGTTGAGCGTGAACGCATCAGCCTAAATCGCGAAGTGCTTTTGCCAGACCCCTGGAAGGTGATTGAGGAAACCTACAAAGAAGGGGACCTGGCGAGCGGGACCGTCACCAACGTGGTTGACTTCGGTTTCTTCGTCGGGATGGATCAGGGTGTAGAAGGTCTAGTTCACGTCAGCGAGATGGAGACGTACAACACGCCACCCGATCAGCTCGTGAATGTTGGAGACAGCATTCTGGTACGCATTATTCAGATAGACTCCGCTGAACAACGTTTGTATCTCAGCCTGGATGCTGTGAGTGTTGATGAACAAGCGCAGTGGCTCAGCCAGAATATTGACGAAGCATTGGACGGCAATGAGCCACAGGCAGAGATTGACGAGCTTGGCGCGGCGGCGTAGTGGTGCTTAACTCAGAGAGAGAGGACAAGACTTATGTTTGATGCTGGAGTTTCGGTTGTTCATCCCAGTTATGGGGCAGGTGTGATCCGCGATGTCAAGAAGATGAGCATTGCCGGGACAGAACATGTCTACTACAATATTGAACTCGTCGATGGCGATATGCTGATGCTGCCCGTCAAACAGGCTGAAGAGACTGGGCTGCGCCAGATTGTAGTCGATATGGACCTCCTTGAGGAAGTACTCACAGGGGACCCCAATCAACTGTCTAAGAATCACCGAACCCGGCGCGCCAATATGACCGAGAAAATCCACAGCGGTGATCCTGCACAGGTGATCGAAGCGCTGCGCGATTTGGTCTGGCGAGGGCAGAACAGCAATCTCTCTGCGGCAGACGCAGCCTTGAAACTCAAGGCGAAGCAAATGCTCATTGGTGAAATGGCCTTGCGTCTGAACGTAAGCGTCGAAGAGGTAGCAGAACGCATCGACCGACTGCTCAAGCAGTTGATTTCTGATAACAGCTTGCCACAATAAGTGGGCAAGCTGTCTGATCCACGATAGGAAAGGGGGTGAGAAGCAATGGTATCGGTTAAGCTGCGCCCTGGCGAGAGTCAGGAAGCGCTTTTGAAACGGTTTCGTAAGCAGGTCACCAAGAGTGGTGTCCTCAGCAGCGTGCGCCGGAAGCGCTGGTATGTGAGTAAGAGTGAACTGCGTCGCATCCAGAAGAAGAAAGCAATCCGTCGCGCCGCCCGGCGGCGCTCACGCCGAGGCCGCTAAGGCGGACCTGACCTTAACGGCAAAGGGGTGGGGGCAATCCTTCACCCCTTTTTGATTCTTGAGGACGGTCAGTCAAGGCAAAGTACTACACGAAGCAATCTAACTATTTACAAACGAGGATGCAAACCTATCCTAACCTTTCATCTTGACCTCAGCCGGCCGTAGCTCTAAAGGCTAAGCGTCGATTGTGTGATGGAACTCAACACGTTGGGAGGCATCCCAATGGACTGACTTCACCCGCTCAACTGAAATCGCCTCAAGCAATAGATGTTGGGCCACATTGAAGAATGAATCCACGCTGCCACTAGTGAAGTAGGTGACGCGGCCTCGATGATCGGGGTGGTTGCGCTGCTCTGCAATAACGCGGCCCGTCTGGCGTGCCACTGCGGGGCTAGGATCGACAATCGTTACCGTAGGGCCGCTGATTTCCTGGATGATCGGGGCGAGGAAAGGAAAATGGGTGCAGCCCAGGACCAGTTGGTCCGCGCCAGCCGCCAGCAAGGGCTCAATATGCCGCCGCACAATCGACTTCGTTTCAAGACTGTCAAGCTGACCAGCTTCGACAAGCGTCACAAACTCGGGGCAAATCGCCGCGGCAACCTCAACACCGGCGGCAAAGCGATCGACCACACTGGCGAACAGTTCACCCTGATAGGTCACTCTGGTCGTCAAGACACCGATCGTTCCAGTCTGAGTGTTGAGTGCGGCTGGCTTTACGGCGGGTTCCATTCCGACAAATGGGGTATCTGGGAAGGTCTCTCGCAAATGGTAGAGGCTGGCAGCGGAGGCGGCATTGCAGGCCAAGACGATGGCCTTGGCCCCTTGGCCTAAGAGAAATTCGGCGATGGCACGGCTGAAGCTGCGGATTTGCTCTTTGGGGCGCGGTCCGTAGGGCACATGCCTCTGGTCTGCGAAATAGAGGACATCTTCGTTGGGAAGCTGCTGCCGGACTTCATTCAGGATCGACAGGCCACCTACGCCAGAGTCCAGCAATCCGATGGGGCGCGGGTCTGGGGTGGCCATGTGTCCCTCAGCGGCTGCGGTCGATCAAAGTGCTAAAGAGCTGATACATGGGCGGCTCGCTGTCGACCAGCGCTTCTGGGTGCCATTGCACACCAATCATGAAAGTCTTGTCTGGAATCTCCACGCCCTCGACAATCCCATCCTCGGCTAGGCTCGACACCGTCAACCCGTCCGCAACGCGATCGAGTGCTTGGTGATGCAAACTGTTGACGTGCAGAGTTTCGCCAGGATTGCCCAGCGCTTCCTGCAAGCGCGAGTCAGTTGAGACCGTTATATCATGCACCAGCCGATCGAACCAGGCATCAGAGGGTGCATCATGGCGCAGGGCTCCTTCAACGTCTTGGCGTACATCCTGGATGAGCGTGCCGCCTAGAGCCACATTCAAAACCTGAATACCCCGACAAATGCACAGCAGCGGCTTGTCTTCATCAATCGCCCAACGAACCAGCTTGATCTCCATCTCATCACGCTCACGATCTACGCCCATTAGATAGGGTGAACGCTCTGTTGCACCATAGAGACCCGGGTCTACGTCTCCGCCGCCAGAGATCACAAGCGCGTCGAGCGCGTCAAAGGTGGCACGCAGCGCCACCTCATCAGGCTGACTGGGAATCATCAGTGGCACACCCCCCGCCTTAGTCACCGCGTGGGTGTAGGTGGGGCGGAGTGCCATAATAGTGCGCTCGGAATTATACAAGCTGCGCATATGGACAGAAATCCCGATCAAGGGCTTATCTGGCATGTGAGGCTCCGCTCATTGGCTGAGGGTCAGGGGTTAGTTGCGACGACGCTCTTTTAAGGTAGCTGCCTTGCCTGTGCGGCCGCGCAGATAATAAAGTTGAGCGCGACGCACTTTGGCGTGGCGGGTCACTTCAATTTTCTCGATGCGAGGTGAACGCAGCAAGAAGGTGCGTTCAACACCAATGCCATGTGACGCGGTGCGACGAACCGTGATGCTGGCATCGTTTCCACCCTTCCGTAGGCGAATGACGGTGCCGTGAAAGACCTGAATACGTTCGCGGCTGCCTTCAACGATACGCACATGAACGCGTACACTGTCACCAGGTGACAACTCTGGGATATCTGGGTTGGCCTCTGCTTCAAACAACTTCATTATTTCTTGAGACATAGTGTCTTTACCAAGCCGTGGGCGGCCTGCTCCTCTCCTATTTAAGCTACGACAGAAAACAGCCCTTAAGGGGCTGGAGAAATCATTCCACTGTTGATGACAATCGGGGATTATAGCGTTGCGATCACGCTAACGTCAAGCTGTTTTAGCGGTCTGCGCTGGGGGTGACGCTATCCAGCAACCATTCGTTGAGCGATTGGCGCACAGCAGGCAGGGTCTGCATCATGGGCCAGTTCTCCACAAAGGCCTGAGCACTCGCGGGAGCTAGAAGCGCCAGGAAGGGGTCATGCTCTAGTGGCTCACCATTGATTGTGGTGGACCGCCAATAAGGCGCAAGCTGATCTGCAAAGCGAGGATAGCGGCGCTTCAACTGGCGCTGGAGCTTGGCGAAGATGGTTCGATCCTCGCGGGTCGCCTGGCCATTTCGGTATACACGGATCACCAGCTTTTCTAGCTGATCCCAAGACGATATGAAGCGGCTAATGCGCCGATTGCGAATCCCCTTGAGTAGGTTCCAGGTGACAACGTTGTGTTGTGGATCGTAGGGGCGGCTCATTGCGTGGCTTGCACGTTGATTGAGCTGATCTCTTCCCCATCAGCTCGATAGGTCAACTGAATCGGGTTGCAGCAGACCTCGCAGTCCTCGATATAAGTCTGCTGACGAACGGTTGGATCGACCAACATGGTGATCTCTGACCAACAGTAGGGGCAACGGATCACAATCTCAACTTCTTCAAGCATTAGGAATTCTGCGCGTTAGCCTTGGACCGGATAATCGTTTGTTCTTTGGCGGCTTCTTCGGCGCTTTGCAGCGTTTGCTGAATGCGGTCGATGCTCTGGCGTGCGTCCATCGCCTCCGGGCGCACGGGCAGCACCACATGGAACTTACTACCCGGCAGCCGCTCTTCGTCGTGCCCCTCACTCTCGATCCAAATCCGCCCACCATGTCCGTTGATAATGCCTTGGGCAATCGGTAGTCCCAAGCCAGGCCCAGCGCCCTTGAACTTGGTCGATCCGGTTGAGTGTAGCTCGACCGAGCCGACACGGAAGAACTTCTCGAAAATGAGTTCTTGGTCCGCTTTGTCGATCCCAATCCCGCTGTCTTCAATTACGATCTGAATACTGAGCGGTTCGCCCGACTTGCTCCGTTCGTGGATGTCCCCGTTGATGAGAATCTTTCCGCCATCGGGTGTGTACTTGATCGCATTGGTGATCAGGTTTTGGAAGGCCTGAACGAGGCGTTTGTAGTCAGCATAGATTGGTGGGAGCTGACGAAGTCCGCGGGCGGTCAAAGAGAGATTGCGCGTTTCCAGGTCTTCTGCATAGGGGTCAATCGCCAGCTTCATGATGTTGGCGACATTGGTCTCAACGAAGTTGAGGTCCATGTTCTCTACGTCAATCTGCGAGATGTCGAGCATGGAGGCGATCACCTCAGTCATGCGGCGCGTGGAGTTACTCAAATGGCTGGTAATGTCCATGACCTGCTCAGGAGTCAAGAAGTGCCGATTGGCCATTTCCGCCAACAGGTCTGCATAGCCCTGAACTTGCGTCAGGGGCGTGCGCAGCTCATGCGAAGCGATTGCCAGGAAGTCTGTCTTAACGGCGTCGAGGCGTTCCAGGCGAGCGTTGGTCAGCCGCAGGTCCTCATTTAGCGCGTTCATGGCCGCGTTGAGGTTGCGCAGATCGCGTACCAGCCGGGCATTCTCTAGCGCAACAACCGTTTGTTGCGCCAGCGCAGAGAGCAACTCTAACTCACGCGGGTAAAACTGATCATCGCTCGATTTAGGCCCTACAGCCAGCATACCGATCAAGGTGTGATCATCCACGATTGGTGCGTACAGGTCCATTCCCAGGTTACCGAAGTAGCGACGTTCCGTGTCCGGGACGTCACGATACTCTTTGGCATAGTCGATGTCGTATTGAAGCAGTGGTCTGCCGTCATCCACAAAATGGCGATAGATCGGGCTATTGAGTGCCAACCGCCCTAGGTCATCCGTGTCGTCGTTTAGGTTGTCCAGAGAGATGAAAATACGCTCGTCGCGTGCGCTGATCAGGATGGCTTGCCGCACGTTAAACAGTTCTTTGATGGTCGCGGAAGCGGTCTCAGCCAGCTCTTTAATCTCAATGACGCTGGCAACACGCTGCACATACAGACGAACTGCTTCAGCCGGATCCGTTGTATCGCGATCGATTAGACGGCGCATCAAGAAGCGCATTAAATCACGCGCAGGCTGAAGGATCAGGGCGACGAGTAATGCCATACCCGCGCCAATCAGCCAAGGAGAGACATTGTTTTCACCAAATGCCAGATTGATCGTGACAATGATGCCACCTAGGATCAGCACACTGGTGATGACCGTGATGATCGACCGGCTGATCAACCAGCGGGTTGTGGCACGAATGTCCAGAATGCGGGTGGATATGACACCGTAAACGCCCAATGCGGCCCCAACCAGGCGAAGCCCATAGCCAATGTAGAACCAGGGTTCGGATGGTAGCAGGCTGAGAGCATCGCCCAACAGAATGAGGGGAGCGACCACCCCCCATAACAAGATGCGATTGGCATAGAGCGGTAGCGGTTCCGTCAAGAAGGAGTGAATCGTGCCAACAAACAACATGAGCGCAAGGAGGAGCCAACTCCCCAGCGCGATCTCAGCCGCCAGGCGAATCGATTCGCCTCCCATTGCGCCTTGAAGCAGACTGTCCAGTCCGGTGACAGACGGGCTGCCTGTGATGATCGTGACCACAACCGCAGCAGTCGCCAGGCCACTCAAGATGCCCCAACCGACTAGCATCTCCCGGCCTGTCTTGTTGATGTAGGTCAGGGTCAGAAACCCTGTCAGCATGAGGCTTCCCATAAACAAGATGGTCAGCAAGTGACGGCTAGAGAAGCTCGCTGACAAAGCCAGTGTGCCTGTGCCGATGACAGCATGAGCACCCATCAAGAGCGCCGAGTAGCCGCTAAACAGCAGCAGCCAGCCTTCGGCGGGGTCACGGCGGGTGCGGCGCTGCAAGGTGATCCCTAACAGCACAAGGTAGACAGCGGCGATCACTGCGGCCACAATTGTCATCATATCACTTCGCCCCTCTGCGTGCGACTGGTGCCCTACTCGTCGAGCGAGTCACCTTCCATATCGCCTTCGAAGTCTTCGGATGCTTCATTTAGCAGTACCTGCGCCTCTTCGATTACGCTATCTACATCAATCATACCAGCGCCATTGTCGTCGTTGGGGCTTTGCCCCCGTGCTTCGCGCCGATCCTTGTATAAGACCGCAATCGATGCCACGCTGTCGTCCGCGGCAATACGCATGAGCTGAACGCCTTGCGTGTTGCGCCCAATTTGGGAAATGTAGTCTACTTCTGTACGCATGGTTTGGCCGCCCGAGGTCGTCAAGGTGAGGTGATCACCTGGCTTCACGACGCGGGCTGCGACAATCGGGCCAGTACGTTCATTTCGGGCTAGGGTACGCACTCCCACCCCATAGCGAGACTGACTCGGATACTCTTCGATTGGTGTGCGCTTCCCGTAAGCATTTTCTGTCACGATGAGCAGGTCTGCCTCTGGATCTGTGATGACCTCTGCTCCTGCTACGACATCGCCGTCCACCAGGCGGATTGCATTAACGCCAGCCGCCGTCCGTCCCATCGGACGCACTTCAGACTCAGGGAAGCGAATTGAGCTGCCGTTGGCTGTAACGATGATGAAATCCTGGTCCCCGGTAGAGAGCTTGGCCCATCCCAATTTGTCGCCATCGTCCAGGCTGATGGCGATTAAACCACTGGGCCGTACCGACGCAAAGGATGATACTTCGACTCGCTTGATCCGTCCACCATAGGTGATCAGAGTGCAGTAATCGACGGCATCAAAATCAGGCACCGCGACGATGGCGGTGACGCGTTCGTCTGTTTCCAGAGCCAGAATCGATTGCAGCGGGCTCCCTTTGGCTGTTCGGCTGGCATCAGGGATTTGATAGGCCTTTTCCTGATAGACTTTGCCTTTGTCTGAAAAGAACAGGATGCTATCCAGTGTGCCTGCATAGTAGACATGTTCTAGCTCATCTTCACTATCAGTCCGAACCCCAATGATGCCTTTGCCGCCACGCCCCTGGGTACGCCAACTGCGCGCAAAAACTCGTTTGATGTAGCCGTTGCGGGTGATGAAGATCAGGATGTCTTCGTCCGCGATGAGGTCACGGTCATCAAGGAGGGCCTCGGCATCCGGCATGATGACGGTACGGCGATCATCGCCATATTTCTCCGCCAGTTCGTTCAGATCGTCCCGGATCAATCGCAGCACGCGCTTCGGATTGGCCAGGAGGTCTTCTAAGTCTTCGATCTTCTCCAGCAGAGCCTGGTATTCTTCCTCGATCTTGATGCGTTCTAAGGCAGCCAAGCGTCGAAGCTGCATATCCAGAATGGCCTGGGCTTGAATCTCCGTAAGGTTGAAGCCCTCCATCAGGCGAGTCTTCGCTTCATCTGCGTCGGCGCTCTCGCGAATGGTCTGGATAATCGCATCCAGGTTGGCGATCGCGATCAACAGGCCTTCCAAGACATGCGCGCGTCGCCTTGCACGATCGAGCTGGTACTCGGTGCGGCGACGGATCACCTCGCGGCGGTGGTTGATGTAATGCTTAAGCGTGGTCTTGAGCGGCATCAAACGTGGCTCGCCTTCCACCAGCGCCAACATCTGAACGCCAAAGGTGCTTTGCAGCGGCGTATACTTGAAGAGTTGATTGAGCACTTTCTTGGGTTGGGCGATGCGCTTGAGTTCGATCACCAGGCGCAGGCCCTCACGATCTGACTCGTCACGCAGATCGGAGATCATGGGCATGCGCCCGGATTGAGCGAGTTGGGCGATGCGCTCGATGATCGTGGTTTTGTTGATCTGATAGGGGATTTCGGTGACGACGATCCGGAAGCGGTTGCCGTCCATGGGTTCAATCTGCGTTTTGGCCCGCATAATGACACGTCCGCGCCCGGTCGTATAGGCGTTGACAATGCCCTCACCTCCGATGATCATTCCCCCCGTTGGGAAATCAGGCCCTTGAATAAAATAGCTGAGTTCCTGAATGGTGACGTTGTCCAGCTCTTCGTCGATGTCCTCACCCTCTGGTGCGATCATCTGGTTGATCAAGTAGTCAATCGCAGCGGCGAGTTCACGCAAGTTATGCGGTGGAATGTTGGTGGACATACCAACAGCAATACCGGAGGTGCCGTTCAACAGCATGTTGGGCAGGCGAGCCGGCAGCACGTCTGGCTCTTGGAGGGAGCCATCGAAATTGTCAATGAAGTCAACGGTGTTCTGTTCGATATCTTCCAGCAGCAGTTCAGCCAGATTGTCTAAACGGGCTTCCGTATAGCGCATTGCCGCCGGGCTGTCGCCGTCAATCGAGCCGAAGTTACCCTGCCCATCAACCAGCATATATCGCATCGAGAAGGATTGCGCCATGCGAGCCATGGCATCATAGACTGCGCTGTCACCATGCGGATGGTACTTACCGAGTACCTCGCCAACAATACGGGCGCTCTTGCGATAGGGTGAATTGGCGCGGATGCCCATGTCGTACATGGCATACAGGATGCGCCGATGGACGGGCTTGAGTCCGTCGCGCACATCCGGCAATGCCCGCGAAACGATCACACTCATCGCATAATCAAGGTAAGACGCCCGCATCTCCGCATTGATGTCGATGGGACGGATTGTGCCAATATCCATCTAAGGTCTCCGTTGGAAGGTCAATAGACTGCAAAAAAGATCAGCCAGCCACTCTAATCTGCGAGCGGCTCGCTATTGCGTGCTAACAAGAGGATTATACTCCAGACCCTACATTAACACCATTACCCTTTGTTTGGGAGAACTGCATTTCCAG
>JAADYZ010000026.1 GCA_010092775.1 Chloroflexota bacterium | reverse complement strand
GGTAACATCGTCCGAGTCTGGGATGATGCCTGGTCCGCTTATCAAGCCTATCGCAAGATTGAGCCGCCAGATACACCGGAAGGCTTTGAGGCTTTCATGGAGTTTAAGGCGCAGCATGCCACCCTGACGGCAGGCCTGATTGCTTTTGGCCACCTCTTGAAGGCAAACAAAAGTGTGGCGCTGCGCGGCAGCAGCCTGACACTGGCCTTTCTAAATCTGGTTAGTCGCTTCCCACCTGCGCTGGAGAACTTCCTGATCAAGTTCTGGCAGCCGTTCCCGGCGCTGAATGAAGTCATCCGTGGTGATGAGGTCTACTCCAATGTCGGTGTGGTCGCGCCCGGCTCATCGCTACAACGCTTCATCACGGCGAAAGACGATGGCCAGGGTAAGGTGCTGGCCTGGGGCGTTATGACTGACGATCAGAAACGCTTGCGTGCGAGCCTACGTGACTTCCGCCCGCATGTGAAGCCGCTTGTTGAGGCGGGTCGCCAGGACCTCGCGCACAAAATGGCGAAGGACTACGTTGATACGTATTTCGCCTCACTGGTGGGGCTGGTGGCACAGCTCAGTGCCATGATGACCGCTGAGCCACCCAAACTGAACGCGCCGCCAGTCGATATGTAGTCGCTGAACTCGCCACAGAAACCACGCGCATTTTCGAATCGAACCTGCTAAACTGACAGTAGAAAGATGAGCGCCTATCTCAATTTGAGATAGGCGCGCTCTTCAAGAAAATGCCCAGGAGAGGACTCGAACCTCCACGCCCAAAGGGCACAGGCCCTCAACCTGCCGCGTATGCCAATTCCGCCACCTGGGCAGGTCCCGTCATTATAGCGCGGTGAATGGGCGTGTCAAGCTCGATAGATGACCGCGTGGGAGACCTCCCAGCGGGCGAAAGGTAGGATCACAGATGGCCCAAACGCGCGAGATTCCGCTGTTCCCACTCGGCAGCGTGTTGTTTCCGGGAATGGTACTTCCCTTGCATATCTTCGAACCGCGCTATCGTCAGATGATTAACGAATGCATCGAGAAGAACGCACCATTCGGGGTCGTGCTGATCCGCGATGGCGTAGAAGTTGGCGGGGATGCCATCCCCCACGAGGTGGGAACCTCCGCCTACATTACTCAGGTTGACCGCCTCCCCGGTGGCCGCATGAATATCCAGGGTGTCGGTATCCAGCGTTTCCGTATTCACGGTGTGCGGCGTGACAAGCCCTATCTTGTGGGAGAAGTCGAGGACTTCCCACTTGAGGGGGAGACGTCCCCTCAAGTCGAAACGCTGGTTGAGCATCTGACACCCAAGCTCAAGACCTATCTCAGTACCCTATCGCAAACCTCTAACGTGGAAGTCTCCTTCGATGAAATTCCTGAGGATGGCCTGGCCTTCGCCTTTCTCACGGCCATTGTGCTACCGCTGAACTCGCAGGAAAAACAGACTTTGCTGGAGCAAATGGACCTGGTCAGCGTCTTGCGGGAAGAAGACCGTTTCCTGAACCGTGAGTTGATGTTGCTTGAGGTCATGCTGCGTTACGAACATCAAAAGCGCGACGATGATTCCCCGTTTTCGTTAAACTAGAGCCTGCTAATTCATAGAACCGAGGAGAAACTCACCATGCGCATTGTTGTAGACGCAATGGGCACTGATGAACGCCCTGCGCCCGATGTTGCCGGAGCCGTCATGGCGGCACGCAAGTGGGGCGATACGATCATCCTGGTTGGTGACAAAGAGCTCATACAAACGCAGCTCAGCAAGCATGACAGCACCAATCTGCCGATTGAGGTGGTACACGCCAGCCAGGACATTCTAATGTCGGACAAGGTGCCCGACGCCAAAGCCAAATCTGAGTCATCGATGCATGTCGGTATGCAGCTCATGGTTGATGGCAAAGCCGACGCCTTTGTCTCGGCGGGGAATACAACAGGCCTGCACTTTGTGGCGCTCTTGGCCGTCCTCAAGCGCATGGATGGCGTGATGCGGCCTGGGCTCTCGGCTTTGTTTCCCACCATGCAGGGGCGCTGCGTCGCGATCGACATCGGTGCCAACACCGACTCCAAGCCTGAGTACCTGCACCAGTTCGCGATCATGGGCAGCGTTTATGCACAAGCCGCGCTCGGTATCGAGAATCCAAAGGTGGGATTGCTGAGCAACGGCGAAGAAGACAACAAGGGCGATGAACTGGTGCGATCGACCTTCAAGTTGTTGTCAGAAGACGACACACTCAACTTCGTCGGCAACATTGAGCCCAAACCCATGCTGTACGGCGAAGTCGATGTGATTGTTCAAGATGGCTTCGTTGGCAACCTGGTGATGAAGGGCATGGAGGCGACGGCCAGCCTGATGGGTAGACTGCTTCGTAAAGAGATCACCGCCGGAACCCTTACCTCACTGGGTGGAGCATTGGCTCGACCAGCACTCAAACGCGTTTCAGATTTCCTTGATCCCTACTCAATGGGAGGCGCACCGTTGCTGGGTGTCAATGGCCCAGTGATCAGTGCGCATGGCAGCTCACCAGACTATGCGATCATGAACGCTGTCGAACGGGCCCGTGAGATGATCGAGGGTGATGTGATCAACAAAATCAAGACACGGCTGGCAACAGGGGAGGGGGAAAAGATCGAGGCCTAAACGATCTCGTATTGAGTGTTTTGATAGAGAATCTGGCCGTCTCGCACCACAAAGGTATCCACACCGCGCGGGACGGCTTTTCCGGTACTGGGATCGAAAGCGCGCCACACAATCAGGCGCGTTTCGTTTTGGGTCACACGCGTATCTATTTGGACTTGCGCGCTAGGCAAGGTCACATTCAGGAGGTCCTCATAATAGCGCCTAACGGCGGGGGCTCCTCGCTGCGAGCCACGCGGGCTTAGCAGCAAGGCAGCCGGATGGTAGAGCTGCACCAGCTTATCCCAGTCGCGTTGCTGCAACGCGTTGAGCCATCGTTCGCCTAAGTCGGCACTGGCCTTGGCAACTGGCCAATCAAAACCCGCGATCGCATCCCACAGGTCGCGCCCTGATGGCCCACCAGCGTAGTCCCAGCTCCAGAAGTTGGCAGCGGGGATATTTGTCTTACGTGCATGGTCCAGGAAGCGCCGCACCTCACTGCCGCTGGCTCTCCACCCGTGCTCTGCATAGGCTGAACCTGTCGGAATGATGGGCAAGACTGGGTAGATACGGCTGAACTGGTTAACTGAGCGATCAAGCTGTTCGGGTGGATTGTCAGACCGAACCCAATAGACCTGGGGCATGTTGAAATCGCACTTGCTCAGGAACTCGGTCCAGGGCAGTTGGCGATGATAATCTGGGAAGCGAAACGAGCTAAGCGCCAGTGGTAGATTGCCAACCCGGGCACGCAGGCTGTCCATATAGGCAGTGGCCTGGCTGTAGCGCCCGTAGTATTCCACCTCGGCATTGACAATGAAACCATCTACCTCTAGCTCATTGCTGCGCCGTGCGGCAATGCTGGCCTCACCAAAGGGGTCAAGTCCATAGACGTACTGCCATCCCCAAGCCTGGATGCCTGCCTGTTTGAGGGCATCGATGACCGGGGCAGCGGTGGCCGAATTATAGGCTCGGCTGCCATCTGCGATCTTGACCAGCACATGAGTCAGGCCTGCTTCGAGCGCGCGCTGGGTGATGCGCTTCGGATCACCTCCTTCGCACTGATGGACTTGCCAAATATAGATACCTTTTCCCTCAAGCATGGTGATCTCTTCTTGCTAGGCGCCGACCCGCTTGGCCTCGATGACGTTCGGGAGACGCTCCATCTTGCTCAACAGCCTACTTAATTGGGCCGCCGTCTCAATCTCCATCGTCAAATTGAACGTCGCAACGTTGCTTACGGTACGAACGTTCACATCTAACATATTGATTTGTTCTTCGGCCACCACCGTGCCGATGTCGCGCATCAAGCCCTTACGGTCATAGGCTTTGATGCAGACGGGCACCACATAGCGCTCTGTATCGGTATCGCCCCAAGTCACCTCAATTAGCCGCTCAGGCTCTTTGCAATTGAGGATGTTCGAACAGTCTTCGCGATGGACAGAAACGCCACGTCCGCGCGTAATGTACCCAACAATCGGATCACCTGGAGCGGGGTTGCAGCACCTTGCCAGAACCGTCAGGAAGTCCCCAGCCCCTTGCACCGCCACTCCTTTTGACCCATTCTTCGACGTTTTGCGCGGAGGGCTCGGCGTCATCGAGAGTGGAATGCGATTTTCCTCTTCGGCCTTACGTTCGGCTTCGCGCTGCTCAAGCTCCAGAATCTTGGTCGCGATATGCTGTGGGTGGATGTCCCCAAAGCCGATTTGCGCTAACAGATCGTCTGTCTTGTTGACGTCAAATAGTGATGCAACCTGATCATGTGAGACACGCTGATCGACGCCCAGCCGCTTCAACTCTCGATCGAGCATTTCCCGCCCCAGGACAATCATCTTGTCTCGGTCTTGACGACGGAACCAGTGGCGAATTTTCGCTACGGCGCGCTTGGTCTTGACGAAATTGTGATTTGGATTAAGCCAATCGCGGCTTGGGCCGCCTCGACGGGCCGTCAGGACCTCAACCCGGTCGCCAACTTGCAACACATAATCCAGCGAGACTAGCTTGCCATTGACCTTGGCACCACGACAGCGATGACCAATATCGGTATGAATGTGGTAGGCGAAGTCAATCGGCGTCGCGCCAGCCGGCAGGTCGATAATGTCGCCGCGTGGGGTGAAAGCATAGACTCGATCTTGAAAGACATCCGTGCGCAGGGCGTCCAGATACTCTGTTGCGTCATCGACGTTGCGCCCAACGTCCATCAGCTCGCGCAGATGCTGCAGGCGGCGCTCAAAATTCTGGTCGCTTTGAAGCCCGGATTCTTTGTATTTCCAATGGGCGGCTACGCCATATTCAGCATGAGCGTGCATCTCATAAGTTCGGATTTGAACTTCCAAGGTCTTGCCGTCTTCCAAAATGACAGCCGTATGGAGAGATTGGTAGAAGTTGTCTTTGGGTGCTGCAATGTAATCGTCAAATTCACCCGTGATCGGACGCCAGGTATTGTGAATCAAACCGAGTGCCTGGTAACACGTCGTCACGCTATCGACCATCACCCGGACGGCACGCACATCGAAGATCGAGTCGAAGCCCACATCCTTGCGGTCCATTTTGCGCCAGATGCTGTAGATGTGCTTGGAGCGCCCGCTGACTTCGGCTCCGATGCCTTCTGCTTTAAGCATGGATTCCAGCCGTTCAACCAGCTTCGCCACGTATTTGTCACGCTCGGCGCGCCGTTCGTCGATCAGGCTGGCGATCATGCGGTATTTTTCCGGATTGAGGTAGCGAAAGGCCAGGTCCTCAAGTTCCCATTTCATCTGCCAAATGCCCAGGCGGCTGGCCAAGGGCGCGAAGATGTCCATCGTCTCTTGTGCGTTGCGCTGTTGGCTCTCAGGCGACATGTAACCCAAGGTGCGCATATTGTGCAGGCGATCGGCCAGCTTGATCAGGATCACGCGCACATCCTGGTTCATGGCCAGAAGCGTCTTGCGCAGGTACTCTGCCTCACGCTGGGATTTCGACGTGTGTTCGTGCAGCGGGAATTGGTCGAGCTTGGTCACTCCCGCGACGAGGTGCGCAACATCTTCGCTAAAGTCCTGCTCCAACTCTTCCAGAGTGACAGAGGTGTCCTCGACTACATCGTGTAAGAGGGCCGCCGCAATCGTGGCGGAGTCCATGTGCAGGTCTACCATGATGCGAGCCACCTCGACACAGTGGACGAAGTAGTCCTCGCCAGACTTGCGTTTTTGCCCGGCGTGGGCGCTCTCGCCAAATTCGTAGGCGCGCTTGATGAACCGCCGATCATGAATGGAAGTACTCGTGAGGGGGGCGATCAGGTCTTCAAACGATAAGAGTGTACTAACAGTACCGCCCATAAGGGATTCTCTAACTACTGTGGCTCATTATTGCGAATCAGTATAGTCGATGCGGGCGGGAGAATGCAACGATTCAGGGTGATCTGCTGTTGTTCTGATGAAACGGGCGGTATGGTGAGTAAAATCCTGCTATGAGCCGTCCTCATCCTCTTCCAGTTCTTCAGGGGATAGCTCTTCGATTTCACCCATCTCGACCCAATTGGTAGTTCCGGGGAGCACCATCACTTCGCCTGTAAAGCGAAATGCACCGAAAGTAAACGAAGCAATGTAGTTCCCTTGTGGGACATCAGCCAGGGCAAAGTTCTCGTTCCAATAGTCTGCCCCATTGACCCGAGTGCTGGCATAAGTTGTCGTGCGATGGGTCACATAGCCGCGATTCAGGTTGAACAGCTCGACGTCTACATCTTGAAGGGCTTCCCCGTTGCCGTCTTCAATGCGCCCGGCCACGACACCAGAGCCAGCAAAGGGTGCGATCCACATCTCCGGGTTGCGTGTTTCTTGATCGCTATTCTCGCCGACACGAACCTCGAAATGAACATGCGGTCCGCTAACCTGCCCGGTCGCGCCGATCAGACCGATTACATCACCGCTGTTGACGCGATCACCGGGGCGCACAAACATCGCCGAAAGATGCGCGTACAATGTGTAGATCTTCTTTCCGTCCAGCCCGATGTCATGCTCGATGACAACGGTGTTTCCATAAGACGTGATGGTCTCGAATTGGTTGACGTGCCCTTTGTCTGACCAAATCACCGTACCTGTGGCGGCTGCAAAGACCTCTACCCCAATCGGGTTAGCCAGATCGATGCCTCGGTGGACACGCAGATTATCACCCGGGCCATTTGAACCGTAAGGGTAGAAGAACAGGCTGATGTTGTTTTGATCTGACCCAACCGGGCGAATGAACCAATAATGGTCCCAAGGATGGCGCGAAATCGGTACTTCAAGTTGGGGTGGATTCCAGCCCGACTGGACACCGCCATCACGGGTGTCACCGGCGGGGCTGTTCCCGCCCGATGAAGGGAGGTCTTGGGCGAAGACGCTCTGTGGGGTGGGAGTCGGTTCACCTGAAGGCGCCCGTGTTGGCTCATCGACCGGCGAAGCGAACACGGGGGTACCCGGATTATTGGGCGTGCTGGTGGGTTCCACCGTCGGCGCGACCTGTTCGACAGGCTGTGGGTTGCCATTCGACAGCGAAAGAGGATCGGATAAGACTGAGATTCCTGCACCACCGTCACCTGGGCTTAGCAACAGGGCTGCTAGTACGATCACGGCTAGAATCGCTGCAATCACAAAAATGCGTGAGCGTTCCATCTATTGGCTCTCGCCTCCGTTCTCACCTTCGGGTTCAGGCGTTGGTGTACTGGTTGCTTCTGCTTCAGGCGATGGAGATGGCGTCACAGCGTCCGGATCGACAGTCGGTGTGGCAGTCGCGGTTGGGGCAGGGGTAGGTGTGAAGAAAGCCAGTTCAAGGGCGGGTTCCTCGTAAATCTCCCGCATGGCCTGCCACCACTCCAACCCGTCATCCTTCTGATACTGCCAATAAAGGATAGCTGCCCAATTGGAGCGCCACGAGCTATTGGAAGGGGTTGGATACCAGCCATAGCGAGCGGCCAAATCGGTGAAGTCGATGTAGTAGCCAGAGGGGATCACATCTTTGAAACGGCCACCATTTTCGTATGCATCCAGATCGCCGCTTGTACGGGCGTAAAAATCCCAAGGATAGGTCGTTAGCGGTTCACCTAAGCTGCCGTCTTGTACAGCCGCCCGCACGTAGAGTCGCCAGATTTGATCGGGGCCGCTTTGCGCAGGAACCAATTCAATCTGTGCTGGGTTGCTCTGGTTGTATTCTTCGATAATGTTAAAGGCGCGACCCGCTTTGTGCCAGTTGCGCTCATCCTGTCCGGGCGGGGGAGGGTAGTCGATTCCCCACCACACATCACCCACGCGGCTCAGAAAGTCCCAGCCTGCACGCTGGCGAACGGCATCGCGCAGGGCGATGAAAGAGGTGTCTACCCGATCGCTCAAGAGGTGTTCAGTGTCAGCCAATACATCGGGCAGCCACACCAGACGATACAAGCCGGTACTGGGGTCTTGCTCTGGGGAGCCCTCGCTGTACGCGGGTGCGAGTGGGGCAGTTATGGCAAAAGTCAGGCTGCCTCGTGGTTCATCAGGCAGGGTAGCCAGTGACCAATCTGGATAGCGGGCAATGCCATCCAGGGCGAAAGCACGCACCGAGAAATCCCATTGAACGGCTTGACCAGTCAGCATCAGCGATCCTTCGCGCCGCCGGTCAGCCAGGAAGACCAGACTCCCACCATCAGGTGACCATGCCGGTGAATGGCCTTGGCCAACCACCCTTGGCCGGGCCAACTCAGTCAGTAAATCGACCGAATAGACCAGACTGAGCCCGTCTTCAACGGCGCTGTAGGCTAAAGCGGTGCCAGAGGGGGCCCATGCCGGTTTGTCTTCGCGGATTCTGGGGGTCTGGCTAACGTTGCGCGTCAGGTCTTCACGTGGATCATCAAGCGAAATGACATAGACATCGGTGTTGCCATCACGCACCGAGACATACGCGATCTCACGGCCACCATCTACCGGGCTCCAGGCGGGCGCGTAGTCGGGTTCAGGGTTACGCGTCACCGGGATTGGTTCTTGGGAGCCATCCACCGCGACAATGTAGATGTCTAGATTGTTCTCGTAGTAAGCTTCATAGGCTAGAAAGAAGCTGTCAGAACTCCAGGTCGGGTTGGATTCATAAGCTGGATCGTCCGTAATCTGGACAATCTCACCGCTTTCCATGTCCAATATGAAGAGGTCCCAATTGCCGTTACGCTGCGATGAAAAGGCGATCTGCCGTCCGTCCGGGCTCCAGGCGGGGTGCCGATCATCCCCAGGGCTGTCGGTTAACCGGACGGGGTTAGCCTGTCCGGCTGTCAACGCGAACAGCTCTTCTTGTCCACCCACCACCATGGAGTAGACGACACTGCCCGCAGACACACTGAAAGGGGCACCGGGCGCACTGGGGGCAGGTGGCGCCTGCGCTGCCGAAGGAGCTGTTTCCTGGCTCACTTCGACTGGAACTGGCTCGCCATTCCCGAAAAAGAGCTGAATCACCGCGTTCGATTGCCCGGTCGAACCGGTGGCCCAGAAGATGAGCGTGCCAACCGCAGCGAGTAGAATCACGATGAGACCACTCAGAGACTGCACCTGGGTCTCTACGCGGGCGTTATCGTTGGGATCATCAGCGCGGCGGTCAAGAAGACTGCTGACACCGGCTGTTGAGCGCGTGAGCAAACTTCCCAGCCAAGTGAGCATCTTAAGCAGTAAGCGACCAAAACGATCTGTCAGGCGAAAAGCTCGTGTAATCATGTGGGCGATGATAGCACGTCCGCCATCAATCGGAAAGTGTAAGCTCGCTCAGCCAGATCAAGCCTTTAATACGTTGAAGGGGGACCGATGGGAGAATCAATCTTCACGGATTGGGAAGCTCGTTTTTTGAGGGAACAGCCTGTCGCACGTTTTGCCACCTTGGATGAAATGGGGCAGCCACACGTACTTCCGATTGTCTTTGTGCTAGATGAGCACCATCAGCTATTTACGCCAATTGACGGCAAGAAGAAGCGCTTGCAAGATGCCTATCGTCTGCGACGTGTCCGGAATATCCAAAGGAATCCCGTAGTGGGCCTGGTGTGTGATGTCTACCATGATGATTGGTCACAGTTAGCCTGGGTGAAGCTTCAAGGGCAAGCTGATCTCTTGGAGTCGGGCGGGCCTTTCAAACTGGCTCAGCAACTACTGCGGGCGAAGTATCCACAGTACGCGCAGACAGCACTTGGCGACCAGCTCATCATTCGCATCCGGCCCACCAAGGTGACAAGCTGGCAGGCCGGATAGGTGCTTTTGCTCCCCTACCCCAAGTGAGCTATCCCACAAACGAAATAAAAACGTCGTTTAAACGTAATATATACCCCGCGGGCGATTTTCTCCGCTCACATGCGCAAT
>JAADYZ010000218.1 GCA_010092775.1 Chloroflexota bacterium | reverse complement strand
TAGCGCCTTAAGCTGCTCGGCGCTGCTAGACCGGTCGGAAAATACGGGTAACTCCCACTAGTCATCAGGATCGGTGATGTGTTACAAGTCACCTCGTAATTATAGCGACAGCGTAGGTCAAACCAGATTATCTTCAGAGGTTACTCCATCATGCCGATCGAAGTGTATTGGTACGACGACAAGCACCGCTTATTGATGACCGACTATCAAGGTGAATGGACCATCGAAGACCTCTTCTCGATGGGTAAGCAAGCGGCTGAGCACCTGGATCAGGTCGACCACCCGGTCATTCTATTTCAGCACGTTCACAGCATGCACGTTCCTAGAGGGCTGCTAGGGAATTTCCCGCAGTTGAGTCAACTGCCTCATCTCTCGCATCCCAACGCTGAAGGATACATCATCATCGGGGCGTCCGGCTTGGTTGCACGCATGGTGCAGATCTTCACCCAGGTCTACCAGCGCTTTGATGTGGTAGATACGATCGAGGAGGCGGTCGACCTGGCCTACGCCCGTCTGGCCTAGATCCGCCGCGCTTGCCTCGATCTACCCGGTCCAGTAAACTGTGTCAACATCATCATCGCAGCTTACATTGGACTTATTGAACATGCCCATTGAATACGAATGGTACGACGACCAGCGTACGATTGTTTTAACCTATTGGCCCGAACGTTGGACCGTCGAGGACGTACTCGACACCGACCCCCTCATGATCAGCTATCTCGACCTGGTTGATCATCCTGTCTATCAAATTATTATCTTTTCCTCCGGATTCATTCCTTCCAAAGTGTTGACCTCGCTGCCACAGATGGCCAACTTGGAGCAGTTTCAGCATCCAAACCATGCAGGCAATGTGCTGGTTGGCACACCGCGCGTGTTGGCCACCATCGCAGACATCTTCAGTAAGGTTTATCGTCGCATCGACTTCGCCGATGACCTGGCGCAGGCCGTTGACATCGCCTACCAGCGGTTGGGAGAGAGCAAATAGACCTTCAAGCCGGTTAATCTGATCGTCAACCCACTCAACCCCCTAGTCAGACTTCCAGTTGACCTGCTGATTTAAATTCAGTAGACTTCTCTGCATGGTCGGCGCAAGGAAGTCAGACAATCAGATAAGGAAACGATGACGTGGAACTCCAGTACGATTCGGTTGAATCGGTAAAAACTGCGCTTGGTGAACAACAGTACATTGCTTCAGATGAAATCGCCACGGTCCTCTACCTGGCTGAAAAGCTCGGGAAGCCCCTTCTTCTAGAAGGACCGGCTGGCGTTGGCAAGACCGAACTCAGCAAAGCCTGGGCCAAAGCGACCGGAAAACCGCTGGTCCGCTTGCAGTGCTACGAAGGGCTGGACGAAAGCAAGGCCCTCTACGAATGGGAATATGCTAAGCAGATGCTCTATACTCAGCTTCTGCGCGACAAACTGGCCGAGGTACTCTCTGATGCGGACAGCCTCGCCACCGCTGCCGACCAGCTTGCCAATGAAGAAGACATCTTCTTTTCGGAGCGCTTCTTACTGGAGCGACCTCTCCTACAAGCTATCAATCATGATGAGCCTACCGTCCTATTGATCGACGAGATTGATCGGGCGGATGCCGAGTTTGAGGCTTTCCTACTCGAAGTCCTTAGCGACTTCCAGGTCAGCATCCCTGAAATTGGGACGATCACGGCCAAGCAGCGCCCCGTGGTCTTTCTGACAAGCAACAATACCCGCGAACTGAGCGAGGCGCTCAAGCGGCGCTGCCTGTTCATCTTCATTGACTACCCCAACGTCAGCGAAGAGCTGGACATTGTGCGCATCAAAGTGCCTGAGCTGAGCGAGCAGATGGCCAAGCAGGCCGTCGAGGCGGTTCAAACCCTGCGCCGCATGGACCTCAAGAAGCACCCCAGCGTCAGCGAAACCCTCGACTGGGCTAAGGCGCTTGTCACCCTCAATGCGGAGTCGCTGGACCGCGAGACGGTTGAGAACACGCTGACCGTGCTGCTGAAGTACGAGCAGGACATCTCCAAGGCACGGCGCATTTTGCGCGGGCGTGATGGTGGCCAGGGTGGTCGCGACCTCAGCGAAGGCGGGGGCAGCAGCTATCGCGGCGGCGATTGGTAAGCAGCAAAACGAAGGCTAGCTTTATTGGGAGAGGCACAGGATGGAGAAGAGAATTGCCCGGTTTATCGCCGGTTTGCGCGCATCTGGTGTGCGTGTATCGGTAGCGGAAAGCGAAGACGCCTGGAAAGCTATCCGGCACATGGGCGTCATGGAGCGCGAGCTGTTCAAGCTGAGCTTGCGCAGCACCCTCATCAAGGATGCCAATGACATCCTGATATTTGAAGAGCTGTTCCCGCTCTATTTTGGGACCGCAGCACCCCCGCTGATGAATCCTCAGGCGGAGCTTTCACCCCAAGAACAGCAGATGATGCAAGAGGCCGCCGACGAGGTTGCCGGTGATTTGCAACAGTTGCTCGACTACCTGCTCAATGGGCGCGCACCCACCCAAGAAGAACTGGAACAAATGGCCCAACAAACGGGGCTGGACGACGCCAACTCCACCTATCAGGCGGGCCGCTATGCGCGACGGATGCAGCGCCTACTTAATTGGGATCGCCTGCCGGAGATTCTGGAAATGCTATGGGAGAAGCTGCGCGAGATGGGGATGGACCCCCAGCAGATCGCCGCTTTGCAGCAGCGCGTACAGGAAAACATGGAGGCGCTGCAAGGCCAACTGGAACAGTTTGCCGGTGAGCGCATTCAAGACAACATCACCGAGGAATGGCGCGACCGGCGGCAGAATGCCTACGACCTGATGCAGCGCCCGCTGGAACATCTCAGCGAGACCGAGATGGACATCCTGCGCGATCAGGTGCGCCGTCTGGCGGCTCGCCTGCGCAGCCGGGTGGCCCTGCGCCAGAAGCGCTCCAAAAAGGGCAAGCTGGACGTCAAGAACACCATTCGTGGCAATCTGCGCTATGGCGGCGTCCCGATCGAACTGAAGATGCGCACCAAGCGCAAGAAGCCGAAGTTAGTGGTCATCATGGATGTCAGCCGGTCGATGCACAACGTGACCGAGTTCTTCCTGCGCTTGCTCTATGAGTTGCAGGATCAGGTCCAGAAGACGCACAGCTTTGCCTTTTACGATCACCTGGAAAACGTCACCGATGACATGCAAAACAACGACATCGAAAAGGCGATCCACATTGTGCTGACCAAGCTGCCCTACAAGCCCTATGGCACCGACCTGGGTAAATGTCTGGTCGACTTCAATGATGATTACCTGGGGATCATCGATCAGCGCACAACGGTGATCGTTGTGGGCGACGGACGCAATAACTTCAACAACCCGGCTCTCGATACCTTCCAGGACATTAGCAAGCGGGCGCGCAAGACCATCTGGCTCAACCCAGAATACCCACGTCAATGGGGTACTGGCGACAGCGACATGGATAAGTACGAGCCGCTCTGCACCGAGGTCTATGTGGTACGCAACCTCAACGATCTCACCAACGCCATCGACCATATGCTGGCAGCCTAGCAGGGCATTCGATCGCTTCGCTTCCGTCGTGTGACGAGTCATTTGCAAGAGGGGCGACCCACCGGGCCGCCCCTTGTTTATGTCCGGTCTATGTGGGAGACAGGCACCCAACCTCGTTGGCCATCGTTGTTCTCGGCCCAATACCAACCGCTCTGCTCCTCAAGCAGCCGTAGACTTTCCCCTTCGAAAACGCTTAGCTCGATGGCATCATAGACGCGGCGGGCCAGTCCAGTTGAGCCATCCGCGCTGACCGTGATATATGGTTCCGGCACCCAACCCTGTTTGCCATCCTCGTTGGCGCACCACAACCAGACGTGTTGATCGTCCCAGACATCCTGCTGGCTGATCCATACGAATTCGCCAGCCACAAGATAGATGGGGTCATCGTAGCTGCGCTGATGATCTTGAATCACGATGCCATGTCCAATCGGGTCCATCGGAGCCTGCCTCGTTACGGTGCTTAATGACCACGGATAAGCCCATTTTACGCAGCGTGATGCCCGCCTTCAAATTCCTCAGACGGCTTCCCGATCACGTTGACGGCCACCTGCCCAATGAAGATCATGGCGAGCAAAACGCCGAAAATCGGCGGTGTGAGCGGACTGCCAAAGGCAGCCAGCAGCCCCACCAGCAGCAGCCCCGCAATCCGCCAATTGCCACGGACCGGGTTAGGCAGGCCATCGTCTTTGCGCTCACTGACTTTGTCGATTACGGCCAGTACCAGCAGGAACAGCCCGACTGCCGCGCACATCAATAAGCGGTATTTGTCTGCTAAGGGATCACCGATAGGCTGTTCGAGCAGTTTCTTGGCAGCGACACCAAAGGCCACCAATCCGATAGACAGCGGCGCGTGCGAGTAGATCCACATGTAGGTGGAAGTACCACGGCTATGTACGTCGGCTTCACTCATATCATCAAAGTACATCCACCACAGCGACAGGCCAACTACTGTCCCGCTGATGACCCCCGGAACCAATGCCGCGCTGAAGGCAGTCCCTGCCATGCCGTCAATCACCTTAACGAAGGATTCGCCCAGCACGATAATCGTGAAGATGCCATAGCGCTCGACCATATGGTGAATGTGCGGTGGGAATTTGGCCTGCCATTTGACCATGTACGGGATGGTGGGGGTGCCGATGTCGATGGCCAGACCGACGGCCCACAGAATGACGCCCATGGAGGGCGGCAAGAAGGCCGATACAGTCCAGAAGACTGCCGCGATGGCAAAGCCAATGATGTAGCCGATAACCAGCGGGCGTGACTCCTCGACCCGCACATATGCCCTGATGTACATCACAATCAGGATGATACGCACACCGGCATAGGCCAGTGCAAACTGAGTATACAGCCCTTCAAAGGGATCGTTCAGACTGATGGCTAAGGTGGAAATGAGGATAATCTGGCCCAAGATAAGCAAGCGGTGCCAGACGTCATCGATCAGGTAGCGATTGGCGTAGAAGGTCATACCAGACCAGGACCACCACACGGGCAGCAGCAGTAGGGCAAATTGCAGAAAGCCCAGCAGCGTGACATTGTCGCTGAGGTAGTTCCCCAACTGAATCAACGTCGCGACGAAAACCAGGTCAAAGAACAGCTCCAGCCAGGATGGCTTGCGTTCCTCTTCGTGGTGTTCGTCGCTCGGCACATCATAAAACCATGTGCGATTTAACATATTGTCCTCCTCCCCTTGGTCAAAAACATCCTGAGTATAGAGAAGGAGGGCAATGAAAGGTAGAAATCCAATCGATTGGCTAGGCGACCCAGGTCACCGCCTGTCGATTCTTCCAGGCTAGCCCTTGTAACGTTCGATCAAGTCCTGTGCGTAGTATTCTGGCCAGGGGGTCTCTGGCCCCTGGAGCGGCTGTTCTAAGCTAAGCTTCCACAGCACGTAGATCAGCTCGCTCTTGGTCATCTCAATCTCTAGTTTGGCGGGCAGCTTGTCGATCAAATAGTCCGCATACCACAGCGCCCACTCCGGGTCTGCCCCATCCGTCTCGATGTAGGCTTGATGATGAGCATGGCCGGTTTCCATGAACAGATCCGCCAGCTTTTTCTTGAGGTCGTCCATTGTTGCTCTCTTTACGTGGTAAGGATTGGCCTCTCGATTATGGCGGCGGACATGCTCGGAATCCACTTCAGGTAATTTGGCCTAGGTCAGAAAGGCTAGAGAGATAACGAAGTCCTGACGACTCCTTTTATATCAGCACGGCTTATGTATACTCATGACAATATCCAATCAAGTTCTGACCGGTTGCATCCAATACACAACACATCATGGTTCATGCATGGTGACCGGATCGTCTTGCTAACCTGTCTCCGTTGTGAATGAGAGCCTAGATGTCTCCATTTGATCCCTTGAACAACATGGCTGGTGCAACTTACCGCGTCCTCAACGACACGGGCATCCCAGAGCCCTTTCGAATCTATGCGTTGGTACTGGAGTGGCAGTCACGCGCCAAGTCCTATCGCATGATCGGAGATGTCATCAACGCCGAGAGCTACGACCGTGCTGCCCAGCAGCTCGAAGCAGCGCTGCGCATCGTCTGGCCCGGATGGTCGATGGATTGAAACGGAGATCGCCGTCCGCCTATGGATCGCGAGCAAGCATCCAGCCGACTTCAAGTCAGGTTGTTGTCGGACGCCCCGCTATCGCGCATCGCCCTACCACCATGGTGGGCTAGCTGGATTGTGTTGGTGCTCAAGCCGGGAACTTGAGGCCCGCCGGGTTGCTGCAACCGGGGCCTCGCCCCATATCAATCGGCGGCGCACCAAAACCACAGCACCGAGGCGGCAGCCATGGCTGCCGCCCCAGGCTTCTTAGGTGGCTACAGGGTGGGGATATCGTCGGCGTCCCAGTTGCCACGCAGCGCTTCAAACAACTGCTCCACGCTGATGGGGCGCCCGTAGCGCGTGGTCGCCGCGAAAACGTGGTCCTCTTCGGCGTCATGGCGCGCCAATTGATAGAGATGGCTCGCGGATAAGCCGTTGATCGCTCCATCGCTGATGGCCCGCAAGAAGTCCCGATCAATATCCGCTTTGCCCAGCGCCACCACGTGAGAGACGGTCAGGTCCTCGACCCCGGTCGCCAGCAGCAGGCGCAGCAGCTCGGCGTCTACGTCAGCGTCTTCGAAGCTGAGCATCTGCTCGGCTTGGGCATTGGGCAGGGTCAGGGCTAAGCGCACGGCCTCCAGATCAACATCGTTCTCCAGCAAACGGATCAACAAGGGCGGCTTGATCTCTGCCAACTCCAGACGGACGATGTCGCTCAGGTCTTCAAGTTCAATGTCGTGCTGGTGAAAGGCGATCATCTCATTCAGTGACCAATGCGTCAGGCCCAACTCGACCGCATCGATCAAATAGTCTGCATCCACATCGCGCCGTGCGGCGCGGAGCAGGTCTTGCGCTGCAAAACCCTCACCAGCATAGAGCGCTACAGCCCGCACCAGGTCAGCCGCAATGTCGTGGACACCTAGCTTCGGCAGGATGTCCATTGTCATCCCTGGTAGGTTGATCGCTTCGGCAGCCGCCTCCAGATCAGTGTCATGGATCGCAAGTTTCACCAGCGCAGATAGTCGCAGATTGCCCAGACCCGCACGATGGGCGTCCCATAGATAGTCTGCATCGATGTCGTGGATGCCCAACTGAACGATGTCGTGTCCACTGAGGTCTTGGTATCCAAGCTCAGCCAGTGCTCGCACCAGGTCCACATCGACGTCGTGGATGGCCATCTCTACGAAATCGCGGGGCGTCAAATGAGTGTAACCCAGGGAGCGAATATCCCGGACATCGTCCAAATCAACGTCGTGGATGGCCATCTGTATCACCTGGCGAATCTCGATGGACTCAAAGCCGATGCTGTGCAGCGCGTAGATGTCCTCAATTTCAACATCATGATGGCGCAGCTCAATCAGATGACCAGCACGCAGCTCATCGCCTACCAGAGCACGCACGGCACGCGCAAACTCCGGAGTCACGTCGTGCCGTGCAAACTGGACCAGTTGGTCTGGCCGTGTGTAGCCTAACTCACGAAAAGCCAACAGCGTTTCACGGTCCACGTCAGCCCGGTCTAAGATGCGCAGTTGCTCACGGTTGAAGTGAAATCCGGCTTCCTTTAGGGAAGCGGCCAAACCAGGATCGGGTTCGCGGCGGCGGCGTGGCCTTGGTGGCAACGGTGCCGCCGGAGGAATAGGCGGCTGTGGCACGACAGGTGGGGTAGGGGTAGGTGGGATGGGCGGCACCTCTGGCGGCTCGACCCAGCCTACTGTAAACTCTTCGCTAGTATTCATGGTGTTGGCAGGGCTGTTGGCTTGCGACTCTCCCATTGCATCCAGCAGCCTTGCCGCATCTGACGGTGAGATGGTTCCGTCTTCGACCATCTGCAAGATCATCATGCGTTCATTCTTCATGGCGGTGTTCCTTGTTTCAGGCCCCGCCGTGTGTGGGCTAGGATCGCAACTGCCTCAGCAAGGCCTCCGCCTCGTCGATGTTGAGCTCTCCCTCTCTCAGACGATGCAGAATAGCCTCACGGGCTTGTTGACGTTCATCTTCGTGCAGAGTTTGGGTGTCCAGAAAGGCGACGATGTCATCGAGCTTCTTGCGGATGCTCCAATACGAGGTGTCCAGCGCGCGCTCCATCTCTTTGATGTTGCCCTTGGCCTTAACAAACTGGATCACAAAATCCAGATCGTGCGGCTCCAGGTGCGAGAACACATTCGGCTGAAAGCTCCCATGGACTTCCGTCCCACATTGCACACAGGTCAAACGCGTTACGATCAAGTCACCCTCACAAGCAGGGCAGGCTTCGATCAGTTTTCGCATAGGTCACCTATTCACTTTTTGCTAGCATTCTCACTATACTCGAAAATTTTGTGTTGGGCAACAAATATTTTGGTTTAAGGGCTCCACTCAGCATGAATCGGCAAAGCATGCTACAGTTGCGTAGATGAACGAGACAACCCGCAGCATCCTTCACATCGATCTGGATGCCTTCTTCTGCGCCGTAGAGGAACAGCACAATCCCGACCTGCGCGGTAAGGCCTTCGCAGTTGGTGGTCGGCCCGATCAACGCGGCGTTGTGGCTTCCTGTTCCTATCCGGCGCGGCTCTATGGGCTGCGCTCCGCGATGCCGATGGCCCAGGCCCTGCGCCTCTGTCCCGATCTGATCATCGTCTCGCACAGTCGGGGGCGCTACAGCGAAGTCTCTAAGAAGGTGATGACCAGCCTGCGTCAGGTCACCCCGCTGGTCGAGCCAATCTCGATTGACGAGGCCTTTCTGGATGTCAGCGGCTACCCGGATGACGGTGAGACGATCGCCCGCAGGCTGCAAAGCCAGATCAATCAGCAATTCAAACTGCCCGTCTCGATCGGCGTGGCCACCAACAAACTGGTCGCCAAGATCGCCAACAACATCGGCAAGGGGCGCGTCAAGACCGGGCGTCCGCCTAACGCGATTACTGTCATCCCAGCCGGTGAGGAGGCTGCTTTCCTTGCGCCACTCCCAACCCGTGAGCTGTGGGGAGTCGGCCCCAAAACAGCCGAGTCCCTGGCAAAGCGGGGCATTCACACCATCGGCGACATCGCGGCCTGCTCCGTCGAGCAACTCAACCAGCGCCTTGGCAAACACGGCGCGGATCTGTGGCGGCGGGCCCAGGGTATCGACACCCGCCCGGTTGAGACCGAACACGAGGCCAAATCGCTCAGCCACGAGACGACCTTTGCCCAAGATGTACAGGATGAACAGGTGCTCAAACGCACCCTACGCCGCCTGTCGGATGGTGTCGGACGGCGGCTGCGCAAACGCGATCTCCAGGTAACAACGATCAAGATCAAGCTGCGCTGGTCCGATTTCACGACACTGACCCGCCAGACGACCCTCGACGCAGCGACCGATCAGGACGACGTGATTTATCAGGCAGCGGCAAATCTGCTGGAGGCCCACTGGCCAAGTGGCCGCCCGGTGCGCTTGATTGGCGTAGGGGTCAGCGGCTTTGACCACTCGGGCCAGCAGCTTGGCTTATGGGACTCCGACGATGTACAGAGCAAACGCCGCCTACTCTCTACGCTTGATGAGGTCAAGGATCGCTTTGGCGACAGCGCCATCCAACGCGCCAGCGACCTGACCACCCGCCGCTACGAGGAATAGCCGGATGG
>JAADYZ010000217.1 GCA_010092775.1 Chloroflexota bacterium | reverse complement strand
ATCAGCTTCGATGACGTCTCAATCCGTGCGGTCCCCGCTTACACTGGGCGCCACGCCTATCATGCCCTTGCCTATGGTGGCCTGGGCTTCCTGATCTCCATGAAACGCTGGGACATCTACTACGCAGGCGATACCGATTTGATCCCCGAAATGGACACGATTGGCTGCGACATTGCCATTCTGCCCGTCGGCGGCATCTACACGATGGGGCTCGACGAAGCCGTCGAAGCCACCCGCCGGCTTCGACCCAGCTACGTGATCCCTATGCAGTACGGGTCTGAGGTGCCCAACAGCCGTGAATATGGTCGGTTGTTCACCCAGGCCGTCTCGGAACCCGTGCAAGGCGTTGAACGCCCGCTGGAAAACCCGCGTTTTGCAACGCGCTCCACCGGTACATATGACATTCGCGCGCTCCGTGCTAATCTCTCTGCGCGTGGGTTCTAACGCCAGCCCAATCTACGACTGAAGAGAATCGAAACGCCCCACTCACGTTGAGTGGGGCGTTTGCCATTTGTGACTCGGGTCTAAGCGGCTTTGTAACCGTCTGACCAGGGGAGGGGGGTTTCGGCCTCAGACATGATGAGCGGTCGCCCTTCGCCGCGCACAGTCTTGGCGCTTACCACAACCTTCTGAATGTCCTCGCGAGAGGGTATCTCAAACATCACATCGAGCAGGGTACTTTCGATGATGGAGCGCAGGCCTCGCGCGCCAGTCTCCCTTGTCATGGCGATCTTGGCAGCCGCTTTTAATGCGTCATCGGTGAACACCAACTCAACGCCATCCAGGTCGAACATGGCCTTATACTGCCGGACCAGTGCATTGCGCGGTTCGGTCAAGATACGCACCAAGGATGCCTCGTCAAGTGGGTCTACCGTCACTTGCACCGGCAAGCGCCCGACCATTTCAGGGATCATTCCAAACGCGATCAGGTCTTCTGGCGTGAACTGCCTGCGCGGATTGACCCGCCCTTTTCCGTCTTTGCTCCCATTCTCGCCAAAGCCCATCCGGCTTTTACCGCCGACGCGCTTGTCGATTGCATCTTCAATGCCAGCGAATGTGCCGCCGCAGATGAACAGGATGTTCGACGTATCAAGCTGCATAAACTCCTGATGCGGATGCTTACGCCCGCCCTGCGGTGGAACGTTGGCCACCGTGCCCTCGATGATCTTCAGGAGGGCTTGTTGCACGCCTTCGCCGCTCACATCCCGCGTGATCGACGGATTATCACCGCTCTTGCGGGCGGTCTTGTCGATTTCATCAATGTAGATGATGCCGTGCTCTGCCCGTTTGGTGTCGTAGTCTGCGGCCTGGATCAGGCGTAGCAAGATGTTTTCCACATCCTCACCGACATAACCTGCTTCGGTCAATGCGGTCGCATCCGTGATGCAGAATGGCACATCGAGCATCCGCGCGAGCGTTTGTGCCATGAGCGTTTTGCCCACGCCTGTGGGCCCGACGATCAGGATGTTGCTCTTGTCGATCTCGACATCGCCGATCTTCTTGCGCGTCTTCACTCGCTTGTAATGGTTGTATACGGCCACTGACAGCACCCGTTTTGCGCGCTCCTGACCGATCACATAGTGATTCAGGTGCTCGTAAATCTCTTTGGGAGACGGGATGTCACGGCTATAGAACTCATTCTCAAGGCTCTGGCTGGACGTCTCGCCTTCAAGTATTTCCTGGCACAGGTCTACACATTCATCGCATATGAAGACCCCTTCAGGGCCAGCGATAAGGCGCTGCACCTCGCCCTGGTGACGGCGGCAAAATGAACATTGCTGCGGGCCTAAACCGTGATCATCAGTATACATGCCCTTAACTCTCCGTTGCTTGGACAGGAGCCTCCAAGATCCCGTCAATCAGTCCGTATTCAACTGCTTGGCTTGCCGTGAAGTAGATATCACGGTCCGTATCTTCTTGGATCTTCTCGTCAGCCTGGCCGGTGTGGCGTGCTAGGATACCATTCAACTGCTCGCGCAGCCGCAGGATCTCTTTGGCCTGGATTTCAATGTCTGATGCCTGGCCTTGCGCGCCACCTAGGGGCTGGTGCATGTGGATCGTGGCATTTGGCAGTGCATAGCGGCGCCCACTTGTCCCGGCCGTCAGAAGAACGGTGCCAAAACTGGCCGTGAAGCCGACCGCAACTGTGCTCACAGGTGCGTCTACTTGTTGCATTGTATCATAAATCGCAAGACCTGCATATACGACGCCACCCGGGCTGTTAATGAACATCTGGATCTCGCGCTCCGGGTCCTCATGATTGAGGTACAGAAGCTGGGCGACTATCAAATTGGCGACCTGATCATTAATCGGGCTGCCCAGAAAGATGATTCGCTCCTTCAGCAGCAGCGAGTAGATGTCGTAGGCGCGCTCACCCCGACCGCTTGTTTCAATAACCATTGGAATAACACTACGTGGGAGTTGACTGATCATTTGCTTGCATGTCCTTTCAGGAACAGATTTTGCACCGAACTAAGCGGGATCGTTGGTTGGTTCAGGGTCACTATCGGCGGTTTCGTCTGCGTCAGCCGAAGCCACTTCAGTCACAGGTTCTTCGGCAGCAGCAGGGCCGCTGTCAGGTTGACCGGTCTCAGCTTGCTGCGCCGCTGCTAGCTGCGCTGCCGCTTGCTGCGCCGCCTCCTGCATTTACTCAAGGCTTGGGGCCTCGCCCTTTGCGATGGCCATCAGGCGCTCAATCGCCCGATCTGTGCGAATCTCGTTGCTCAACATGCGGCGATACTCCGGCGAGTTCAGCACGCTTTCCATGTAAGCGGCACCCTCACCAAAAGATAGCAAGCGCGTTCGGATTTCATCATCCAAGTCTGTGTCGTCGACGGAAACCAGCTCAGCATCAGCGATTTCCGCCAGCAGCAGACCACGCTCAATGCGCCGAACAGCCGTTTCGCGGAAGTCCGCACGCAGATCATCTTTTGTCATCTGGTTGAGACGGAGGTAGTCATCCAGGCTGAGTCCTTGCTGCTGGAGGCGAGCCCCATAATTGTTGATGAGGTCCTCCACGTCATCGTCTACCATTTGAGGTGGGAACTCAACCGTCGCGATGCCGTCGAGCAGTTGGCCGAAGATTGCATCAAGATAGTCATTGTCGGTATGGGACTTGGCATGCGCCAACAGCTCTTCACGGACCTGCTCTCGCAGTTCGTCCATCGAACCAGCAGTACTGACGCTCTCGGCAAACTCATCATCAAGCTCAGGAAGATCACGCGTGTAGATGCCGTGAACCTTCACCTCGAAGTGGAGCGTCTTACCGCGCAGCTCTTCGATGATCTCTTCGTTGTCTTCAGCAATCTCGACCTCGAAGTGAGTTTCCGCCTCAGCCTCCAGGCCGATCAGATGCTTGGCGAAGCCGGGCACGGGGTCCTTGCCATCTTCCAATAGATCAAGCTCGTACTCGTGCCGGTGAGCAAGCTCCTGTTCGGCGCCCTCGTCATCAGTGAAGTGGCCGTGAATGTCAACGGTTGCCACATCACCATATTCGGCTGGACGTTCCAAAGGCTCGAGAAAGCCCTGCTCTTTACGCATCTCCTCTATCGCGTCTGCAACGTCCTTCTCGTCGATCTCAGGCGGGTCATAATCGATGCGGAGGTCACGATAGTCGCCCAACTCCACGGTCGGCACCAAGGGCACGATGAAGGTTAACCGCAGCGGGTTCCGCTCGACATCTGTTAGCGCGCCCGGACCATACGGTTGCAGGTCGCTTTCTTCAAGCGCCTCAGCGTAGACCGCCTGACTGAGTGGGTCGAGTGCCTCGTTGAAAACGTAATCCTCACCCAGGTGGCTCAGCAGAATCCGATACGGCACTTTCCCCTTCCGGAAGCCCGAAATCTGGACTTGCTTGCCCAGTCTTTTGGCCGTGTCTTTCATCGCTTTATCGACCCGCGCATCATCCACTGTGACGATGAGGCGCGTTTGACGATCTTCCATTGCTTCGTGCTGGAGCTTCAGCATAGCCAATCCCTACCTTTATTACGCTCGCAGTATAGCATGGTTAGAAAACCGTTGCCATTGTGGCAGCGGTCAGACGTGTTTTCTGATCTTTTTCTGACAGTACTGGCGAGTCATGAGTGTGATTTCTTACGATAACAGGGGCCGGATGCACCCTAGGGTGCATCCGGCAGTATCCTCTAATGTACTCTCATTTGCTGGTTGAGCAAAGTGATTGGTCAGAATCTGACGCAAATCTGCTTCAATTTCTTGTTAAAACGGAGTCGTCGGTTGATATGGCACACAAAGCGGGATGGGGAAGGTGGGACTCGAACCCACACGCCCGGAGGCACATGATCCTAAGTCATGCGCGTCTGCCAATTCCGCCACTTCCCCAGGTGACGTGCATTATACTGCCCAGATTCGGGGCCTGCAAACCCGCTTGCCCACTTAGTTTTGCGCACGCTATAATCCGCCGGACTACTGCGTTAAACCCACACAATGGAGATTGTGTCCCAATGATCGACGTGAATGAGCTGCGCCGTGGCGTAACCTTCAACGATGGAGGTGAGCTCTACAGAGTTCTCGAGTATTCCCACAACAAACCGGGTCGAGGCAAGGCGACCATCCGTGTGCAAGTGCGCAATTTGCGCTCTGGCTCCACTCGCGAACTGACCTTCACCTCTGGTGACCGCGTTGAAGACATTCGACTGGAAACCGACACAGTTGAATATCTTTACAACGACGGCCAGTTTCTTGTCTTCATGAACATCGAAACCTTTGTGCAGCCACAGGTTGAGGCGTCCGTCTTTGGTGATGACGTGCTCTATCTGCGCGAGAATATGCAGCTCAAGTTGTCGTCCTACCAAGGCGAGTTTCTGAGCTACGAACTGCCCTCTACGGTGGAGCACAAAGTCACTGAGTCCGAGCATGCGGTTGCCGGTGACACCGCCGGGAGCGCGACCAAACAGGTGACGACCGAAACAGGGCTCAAGGTCACGACGCCATTGTTCGTAAACGTTGGCGATGTCATCCGCATCAACACAGACTCAGGCGATTACATCACGCGCGTTTAGTCTCGCTATTCCGACAGCTGCTCGCTCCGACACCGCCTCCACGTCATGTGGAGGTTTTCTGTTGCTGTCAGCCTGACGACTTTTGCAGCCTTCTAATGTTTCGTGCGCCCAGGGTTGCTATACTCATCCCTGAGATCGCCGCCTTTTGCGGATAACGTGGTTAAGCGACTAGACTATGGCTGCGGCTCAATATGGTTGAGAGGAACAACGCAATGAGGACCCCTGCTGGTAAAGAATGTAAGTATTACTACGAGGACTTCCACCGCGGGCGTAGCAAACAAGAGTGCCGCCTGCTCAACGCGTCTGGTGAAGGCAGCAAGTGGCATCCGGACGACTGCTCAAACTGCCCCGTCCCAGAGATTCTGTTGGCCAATGCCTGCGAACATATGGAGCTGTCCGCCCGTATTGTGCCGGGTTTCATCTGGATTCCTCGTAAGGTTGAAGTGACTGCCTATTGCAACGAACATGATTTGGATGTGCAAGACCCATACGTTGGCTGCCAGCATTGTGGCGGTCGTGGAGCAGAGATTCTACGTGCCATCCAAGAGGGGGACCTATGATCAAAGTCGCGCTGGTCGATCTCGATGATACACTCATCCGGACCAACACCGATGAGTTCATAGCGGCTTATCTCAAGACCTGGGCCATCCACGCAAGCCACAAGGGCTGGGACGGACGCACATTTGTAGAAGCGTCGCAGGTCGTGCTCAAACACATCTTTGAAGAATATGATCCCTCTCGCACGATCGCTCAGCGTTTCCTTGATGGGTTTGCCCGGACGGTTCAAGAGGATATTGAGACGATCGAACACTTCTTTCACGACTTCTTTGAGACGTCCTTCCGCGACTTACAGCCCCGCATTGAGGTGCTGCCCGCTGCGCAGCACATGATCCGGGCACTCCAGGATCAAGGGGTGCGGATTGTCGTGGCGACTAATCCAGCCTTACCGCGCGCATCGATTATTCAGCGCATGGCTTGGGGCGGTTGGGATGACCCACAAGCCTTCGAACAAATCACAACGATGGAGACAATGGCCTTTGCCAAACCCCAGCCTGAGTACTATGCCGAGCTACTGATCCAATTGGATGTCGATCCTGGGCAGGCTATCATGATCGGGGATAGTTGGACCAACGACATTGTGCCGGCTGCTGCCGTTGGCATTCGCACGGTGTGGCTTAACGGCGACATGACCCCGCAGCTCCAATCCACCTTGAGTCCGGCCTTTGTCGGGAGCCACGACGAATTCACCGCTGCTATCAAGGATGGTTGGCTCAAGACCTGTACGCCGCGCCAACTCGATCGTACTGCATTGCTGGCCCGCCTAGCCGCCTATCCGAGCATCGTGGCGCGCCTGTGTGCGGACTACCCTCAGGCAGTGCTGGAGTGCATTCCAGCAGAGGGCGAGTGGTCGGTGCGTGATGTGATCTGCCACTTGGTGGACCACGAACGCGAAGAAGATCGCGCCAAACTGGAACGTGTCTTAACCGAAGACAATCCCTTCCTGTCTGCCAACTACGATCCTTGGGACCAAGCCTATCAGTTCGCTGCTGTCCCGGTTGATGAGGCCTACAAGCAGTTCGTTCATTACCGCCACTCGACGCTGCAATGGCTGGACGCGCTGCCTCATGAGATCTGGACCCGCCCAGCCCGCCACCCCATATTTGGCCCGACCTCCTTCTTGGAGATGGTCAAGTTCATTACAGACCACGACCGGACGCACCTCCAGCAGATGCGGCATACGGTGAGAATTGCAGATCAACTCTGTGAATTGGAGCAGACTTAGCGCTGGGGAGCGATCGGGTCGGCTGCAGCCAGTCGACCCGACACACCCTGCTGTACCTCACGTGCCGGTATCTGGCTGATGCCGTAGGCCAATAGAAAGACAATGGCCAATGCCAGCACAAACGGCATGCCAGAAGCCACTCGCTCACCCAACACGCTCTCCCCAAACTGGGCCATTACGAAGTTGCTCGCCGCTGTGCGCATCAGATTGCCTACGGTTGGGCCAAACGCACTCAGAATGGCGCCAATCGCCCCCATCAATCCCAACACGCGCCCGCGAATGGCAGTCGGCGCATAGGCACTTGTCCACGAAGAATGGGCAACCTGGCCCATCCAGAGAGCCATCCAACTCAATGCGAAGAGGATGTAGCCCAGCGTTGAATTGAGGCCAAACCATGACCATACGATCAAGCCAACTACATGCGTAATGAGGAAGATCACGCTGGTCCGTTGGCCCGTGAGGCGATCGGTGAGTGCACCCCCAATCAAGGCCGCGACGATGCCACCCACACCCCCAACCGCAAACAGCAAGTTGATCGTCTCTTCGATTTGAATCTCCGGCAGCATGACTGTATCAGCGAGGTGCAGGGCAATAAAGGGCCCCTCAAAGGTGATGCCCATCAAGACCATGTACATGGCATGAATGCCAATCAGCCATCGAATCGCTGGGCGGCTCAGAATCTCTCCGATCGAGGTACGGGTTGCTGCGGCTTGCGCCGCATCATTAAACTGCCCTTCCCGTAAGAACAGCAGCCTAACCACACCGGCCAGGGTCGCGATCACAATGGTCGTCCAGATGAGCTGTTGCACATTGAGCACTGGCAAGAACCCGCTGCCAGCCAAGAAGGCCGCCCCCAGCGCTGGGCCAATCATTTGCGAAGACGCCTGAATCATGAAGAACAGACCAAATAGCCGACCTCGGTCCTCGTCTGTGGCGCTCTCCGCGAGCAGCGCCTGGAAGCCAGGCCCCTGGAGGCCCTGAATAACGCCGACACTCCACACGCTGATAGCCACCAACCGCCAATCCGTGCTGATGACAGCCAGAACGAGTGCCGGACCAACCAGCAGGGTGGGGATGCCAATCGAATAACGGCGTCCCCAGCGATCGCTGATCAGGCCTCCCACGATCTGAAACAGAAGGAGGACCAAGGTCACCGAGTAAATGATGGCGACTTGCTGATCTGTAGCACCAAGATCACGAAAGTAGATGGGCAGGACGCGCCACCACAAAAAGCGGCTGGTCACAATAGCAGCCGTTGTACTGAGTAGAACCAGCATGTTGATCCGGCGCGCACGCCGTAGATCAGTTGGGGGCGTTGCCATGCGCGGGCTTAATCTTCAGCGGCTGTTTGCGAGGTCATCGGTTCGGCAAGCTTGGCGTAAGGCATTTCAAAGGCCACCGTTGTGCCTTCTTGGGGCCGGGTTTGAATATCGATGGCGATCTCATGGGCATCGAGGATCATCTTGACCAGCGCCAGGCCGATGCCCAGGCCGCTGTGGCGCCGGGTCGTCGAGCCATCACCTTGCAACAGGGGGGTAAACAGGTGCGGCATCAGGCCGTCTGGGATGCCATCACCCTGATCCTCAACCACCATCTCGATCCCCTCGCTGCTTTCCCGCGTGTAGATCTTCACCGTCTGACTGTTGCCAAACTTGATGGCATTGTCGATGACGTGCGCCATGGCGCGAGTAATCGATTCCGAGTCAACCATAACGGCTGGCATCCCTTTTGGCACATCCAAGACGATCGGATGATCACTACGCCGTTGAAGAATGCTGACCTGGCGCAGGGCGCCTTGCACCAAAACGGTCACAGATACAGGAGCCAGTCGCAAATCTGAGGGATCGCTAAACACACCGATGTCTGCGATGCGATACTCCAACAGGTCAAACGACGCTTCGACGGTT
>JAADYZ010000216.1 GCA_010092775.1 Chloroflexota bacterium | reverse complement strand
TCGATTGCTGATATCGTGATTGTGATGAAGCGTGAAACCTCGGTAGAAGAGATCAATGAGGTTCTGAGCAAGGAAGCGGCAAGCGAGCGCTATCAGGGCATCCTCGGCGTGACCAATGAGCCGTTGGTGTCTTCGGACATCGTGGGCAACGCTCACGCATCGCTCGTCGATCTGGAAATGACGCAGGTCGTCGCCGGTGATCTCGTTAAGGTGATGACCTGGTACGACAATGAGTGGGGCTTCACCCACCAGATGATTCGCCAGGCGCTTGAAGTTCTGGATAACATGGCTGTAGCGTCTTAGCTCGACAAACACACTCCCCGGAATGCTGTGAATTCCGGGGAGACGATTGAGCCAGCCGTTTGTTTAGGCGCTTTGAGTTGGCTTACGCAATAGACAAACTAAGTTGCATCTTAGGAGCATTGCTTGCGCACCCATTCGATTGCATCTTCGTAGGTGGCGCAAGTCCGTGCGTCAAGCAGACCGTATTGGGGCTGCGAGAGGGCGCTGACACCCATCTCAACCAGGGACGATCCCGTTACCACGATGATCTGCTGGAGGTTACGATTCTTGAGGACACTACCCCCACCGACAGCGGCAGAAGCCATCGCTTGAACCATATCCGCGAACTTCCACCTTGCCTCGGTTGTGTCTGAGATGTAAAAGAAGGGTTCTTTCATACCAGCGAAGGCATCGCGAAGCTCTTCGAGTACCTTTGGCAGCTCCTCACGCGCATTGAAGTCCTCGTAGAGTGTGCTTGATACGATAGGCAATTGCTGCTCTGCTTTAACAACATATGACATCGGATTTCTCCTAACAGGTATCGGTTGTTTTTTTGCTGTTTGTTGAACCCATTGTAGTTCAATAGCAACAAAACATGAAGGGCTAGAGCTAACAGATCTAGAACAGATTGCAACCAGAATAAGCGAACACATGCCCCTAACCTGTCGAGCAGCACCTGATAGCTAGACGTTCAACCTTAGCTCGACGAATGGCGAAAATGGATGACGGTACCGCGGTGTGTATGCATGCCAATGTGTGTTGCCAGACATGAGGTCCTTCAGCATCGTCACATAACGCAAAACCAGTTGATCCTGACCTAGAGGTAAGCTGAGGAGTTGGGCCTCCAGCGACTCAAAATAGTCTAGCTCTCGATTAACCATCGCGATCGCATGCTCAACCGCAGCGTCTAAGGAGCCTTCCTGGACCTCGAGGACGTAGACCAGATTAAAGTCTGTGCCCTCTTCCCAAACGTCTTTCGGATAGCTAATGATGTCATTGACCCATGCGGCTGTGCGATAGGTCAACCAAGTCAGCTCTTTCAGGAGTCGATCTTGGCGTAGGTGCATCGGCAGCACAACATCGTTGGTTACTTCACCGAGGAGCACCGTCTGATAGCCGCCTGTGTCAAGATCTCGTGCCGCGAGAAAGGCGGAGAGACTATTGAGATAGTCATAAGCTCCGCGAGTAGCGGCTGCACTCAGGTACCCATTAATTGCCTTCACGAACAGCCTTAACCAGTCAGGCCCCACAAAAGACATTAGTCTCACGTGAAGCTCTGCCACAGCCTCATGCAGCGGAGTAAGGCCTCGGTTGACTTGGCCTGTCAAGAGCACCTGCGTGAGATCACCAAGAAGGGGCGCAGGATTGCCGACGGCGTTGGCATCGAGTCCGTATTCCTCTGGGAGAAGGACCTGGTCAAAAAGGATGTCGTCCAATACGAAGAACAGATTGTGAACCATAGAAGCCACAGCTAGCCTTTCCGCACTGACAGCATTGCGGTAGGCAAAGCGCGACATCGACGCAAAGGCATGATAGTTCGACGGGATTAGCTCGTAGCGGCGAGCGAAAGCCTCTGCAATGTGCTCGGCTTCGGCACCAAACGGGCTGGTCCGACTGTCTGAAAACGTACGAAGCTGAGATACCGAAAGAGAAACCTGTGGCTTCACCTTAAACCTCCTTGCCTGGATTAATCGTATCTCCTGTGGATCCATCCACAACGAGATAGATGCGTTGCAACTCCATCGCATTGTCTCCCATCTTTAATTGTAAGTCTCCTGCACAGTATTTACCTCCTTTTTAGATTCTTCACAAGGCAGTTGTTCAATTCGTTACACTTTGTTGCAGAGTAGCTAACACACAGCGTGTTTAGCAACTTTTTTCTAACGAACTAACCTACAGATGTCTAGAGAACAACAAAACTCCGACAAACTGAACCAGTAAGTCGGAGTTTCATTCGCAATTATCACGATTGGTTATAGTGTCTATTTGCCAGGCACCCTGCCACGACAGATTTGATGCAAGTCCTCAAAATCAGGTTCGTTCACGATTCAGCGGACCGATGTTGTATTTCACATACAGGTGTGAACCTCAGATTGCCAAAGGCCTACTCCACGGTGACTGATTTGGCTAGATTGCGCGGCTGGTCCACATCTGCGCCGCGCCGCACGGCGATGTGATAGGCAAAGAGCTGGAGAGGAAGCACATTGATGATCGGCGCGAGCATGGGCGGTGCTTTGGGCACGTAGATGACGTGGTCGGCCTTGTTAGCGATGGTCAGGTCCCCCTCATTAGCAAGGGCTAGCACGATGCCGCCGCGAGCTTTGGCCTGCTCAACTTGAGAGAGCATCTTGTCGTAGACGTGATCTTGAACTGCTATCGCCAGAACCGGCATGTCCTCGTCGATTAGCGCGATCGGGCCATGCTTCATCTCACCTGCCGGATAACCCTCCGCATGGATGTAGCTGATCTCTTTGAGCTTGAGTGCGCCTTCCAAAGCGATCGGGTAGTTCGGACCGCGACCGAGATAGAGGAAGTTTTCATAGTGGGTGAACTGATGAGCCAACTCCTGGTACTCCTGATCTCGGTCGAGCACAGAGCCCGCGAGATCGGGCAACAATGCCAAATCGGAGACGAACTGGCGCAGCTCCTCCGACGATCGTGAGCCCCGCAGTTCAGCTATCTTGCAGGCCAGCAGATACTGGCAAACGATTGATGTCGTGAAGGCCTTGGTGCTAGCCACGCCAATTTCTGGACCAGCCAACATCGAAATGAAGCCATCCGCGATGCGCATCGCCTGGCTGCCAATCTGATTGACGATACTCCACAAGGTTGCCCCTTTGCTGCGCGCTTCTTCCATCGCGGCGAGGGTATCAACGGTTTCGCCTGATTGGGTGATCGCCAGGGCGGCCATCGACGGATCGACTAGCGGGTCAGCATAGCGGAACTCCGATCCAATCTGCACATCGACAGGCACGCGGGCAATGTGCTCAATGATCGTCTTGCCAACCAATCCGGAGTAGTAGGACGTCCCACAAGCAACCGTGACAATGCGGCTCAGCGATGTGGCGAGTTCTGGCGTCAGGTTTAGTTGTGGCAGATCGACTGTGCCCGCCGCGAAATCTGCTCGACCGCGCAGCGTATCGGTTAGGGCACGTGGCTGCTCAAATATCTCTTTTTGCATGAAGTGTTTGAACTCGCCTTTTTCGGCGCTGACCGGGTCCCAGGGTAGATTATGCACATCCGCCTGAGCAGCTTGTCCATTCAAATCCCGCAAGACGTAACCATCCTGGCTGATCGTGGCGATCTGGCGGGACTCAAGAAATACGACGCGGCGAGTGTGCATCAAGATAGCCGGAATGTCCGACGCAACGAACATCTCGTCCTCACCAATCCCGATTGCGACACCGCCCGCATTGCCGATCCGACAGGCGATCAGTTCATCGGGCTGTTGGCGATTGAAGGCCACGATGGCCTGGGCGCCGCGCAGTTGAGCAAAAGCCTGGCGGGCTGCCTCTTCCAAGCTGATGCCGGTCGATAGATGACGCTCAAGCAGGTGGACGATGGTCTCGGTATCGGTTTCGCTCTTGAACTCTACGCCCTCGTCCTCAAGCTCGGCTTTGAGGTCTAGGAAGTTCTCTACGATGCCGTTGTGGACCACGACCACGTTGCCCGTCATCCCGATGTGAGGGTGGGCGTTAGTCTGGTTGACCTTTCCGTGCGTCGCCCAACGGGTGTGACCAATGCCGAGGTGGCCGTTCAGGGGTTGCGTATGCACCATCGTTTCGAGTGCATCGAGCTTGCCCGCATCGCGCCGGATTTCGATGTTTCCCTCCTGCAAGACGGCAATACCCGCCGAGTCGTAGCCGCGATACTCGAGGCGGCGCAGCCCTTCCAGGATGATCGGAGTCGCGTCACGCGGACCGACATAACCGACGATACCACACATAAGTGCTATCCTTTAGCTCGTCGAGCGCGACGAGGCACAGCTAAGCTGGCTCGCGGAGCACCCGACCAGAGTGATTCGGTGTTCTGATGTGATTGAGTTGGTCGGCCACGGTCGATCTGGTTTGTCGGGACTGTTTCCAATCCGTTTTGGCAGATCAACCTGTTCATGGCGGGGAAACAAGGTACAGATGGTGGCATCATCTGGGCGGCATCCGCTGATCTCTCGATTACACCCGACGGTGATTGTGTCGGGCTTGGCTTGCCATGAAGCAAGCAACCGCCTCCTCGTCAACCTGAGACTTCAGGCCCATGCGCTTCCTGTCCCCAGGATGTTAGATTAATCTATTTGGTTACTGTCCTTTCACGAAACACAGTGCGCGGAGTATAGCTCCCACGCACTGTGTGTACCAGACGATTTGTAGATTGTTCCCAGGCGCTTAGGGGAGTTCCCAGATGATGAAATCTGTGTAATCTGTTGCAGCGCCTTCAAACTCGCCGTCGAAAGTATAGGCCGTCGCCACGAAGAACTCACCGCCAGTGGTTCGGCTGCGGAGGTCCAAAACGAGGGGGATGGGCTCGCCATTGATGTAGACGAAGCCCTCTGTACCCTGGGCGATCAGTATCAGCTCGTTGGAGTCCGTCTCGCCGATGTTCACCGATGTGACGTAGCCTTCATTGGCGAGTTCGCTATCTTCATTGCCAACGTCCCACAGCGCCCAATAGCCACTCGATCGGAAGTAGAATTCGTACTGCCCGGATGAGCCAATCCGAAACGTGAAGCCGTAGTCCCAGATGCCTGTCGTTGGGCCAACCGGGTTGGTGAATAGGGTGGTCGCTACGAAGTTGCCTGGCACGTTCTCGAAGGAATCCGCCTCATACAGATCGTTCGACAGATCATGGGGGATGCTGCCTGAAATCGGCCCCACCGTTGGGTTCCCCTCGATGGCCGTCGTGACGGCGCTCTCGATCTCTCCAACTCGACGCTCAAAGTCACTGATGCCGGGGTCGCCCGGAGTCGACCACAAATTGACCTCACGGAAGTCTGTGGTGCTGCCGACCAGTTCCGATCCGATCTGGAATCCTGAGCCGACGCCAATGTCGCCCGGACGCCTGTTCGAGCTCAAGTCCAGCCGTTCCACTAAATCACCGTTGACAAACAACAGCCCGTTGGGTCCGCGTACAGCCAGGAGCACATCAATGGCCGCTCCAGCTGAAGGATCGAAGTTAGAGAGAGTTCCACCCGTCAATCGCCCATCGCTGTTAAACAAGATCCAGTTGGACTCTGAGTCAATCACGACACGATAGTAATCGCTGTCGTTATCGCGAAACTGGAAGCCGACATCCCACAAACCAGCGCTTGGATCGTAGGGACTGACGAAGCTTGCACCGATCACGAAGTCTTGCAAGTTGACACCCAGCCAACGTGCCTCAATAAACTCATCGTCGTCGTGGGGCAGCGCTGAGGCAAAGCCGTTCAGAATCTGGAATTCTGAGTCGAGAGTGCTGACAAGCTCATCAATGCTCTCTGGAAGAGGCGGGCCACCGCCGCCAGGGGCCGGACCATTATCTTCTGGTGGATTGTCCGTCGGTTCGGGCGTAGGTGTGGGTTCATCGGTCGGCTCCGGCTCTTCGGGCGCTGGGGTAGCGGTCGCTTCATCTGCGACAACAGGTGGCGCTGCAAAGAATCCCATAGCAGACAGTCCCAAGAAACCGCCACCACACAGGACGATTAGACCAACGATGACACCGCAGCCGATCAACAAAGGCCGTCCCCGCCGCTTGGGCTTATCGTCTGCGGTGACCTGCGGCGCAGCGGAGCCAGACGGAGCGGCCACAGGTGGTGCAGAAACGAAGCCCCCACTGCCGGCCGCAGGTGCGGCTGGCCCGGCTGGGACCGCACTGCCGACACCCACAGAAGGAGCGCTTGCCCCACTCTTGATCGGAGACTTGACGGCTTGGGCCAGTGCGTCAGCGAAGGCCTTGCCGGACTGGTACCGCACAGTTGGGTCCTTCGCCATAGACATCTCAACCACATCCTGCACGGCGTCCGGCAAATCGGGCCGCTTCTTGCGAGCATCCGGGATGGGGCGCTGCATGTGCGCCACAATCATACTGATTGGAGTGTCGGAGTCGTAGGGAGCGCTACCCGTCAGCATCTCGTAGAGTGATACACCCAGCGCATAAATGTCGACCAGGGGGCTGAGCTGGCCCGGCTGGCCCATCTCTGGGGCCATGTAAGCTGGTGTGCCGACGACCCCTGTGCCGGTCAGGTTAGCCGTCGTCTCAGAGAGCTTGACGATACCGAAGTCGCTCAAATAGGCATTGTTGCTATCATCAAGCAGCACGTTGGCTGGCTTAAGGTCTCGGTGAATGATCCCCTGCTTGTGTGCATAATCGAGAGCTTCTGCCACCTGAGAAACATAACGCGAGATGTCTTCGAGCGGCATCTCGTTTCCGTGCTCTCGAATTCTGTCGGCCAGCGAGCCACCGTTCATCAGAGCCATCACGATGTAGGTGTAGCCGCCGTCCGTGCCGTAATCGTAAACAGGCAAGATGCGCGGATGCGTCAACTTGGCAACCGTCTGCGCCTCCAACTCAAAACGCTTGGTAAAGGTCGGATCATGCGAGAAAGCTTGGGGAAGTACCTTCACCGCTACATCGCGGTTCATGCCAGGTTGGTGCGCGACAAACACAGACGCCATGCCTCCGCGCCCGAGTTGACTGCGGATTTCGTACTGGCCGAGTTTCTGCCCAACGAGACTATCCATCACCACTACTCCTGATTCACTGGTGGACTTGCACTAGATGTGCGTCTGAGTCTAGTCACCGCCAAATTATCGCACAAAAGCTGATTGAGGCAAGTCGCCATCACAAAAGCTTCTCGACAGCCCAACCACCTTCCGACTTGATGGCATCGGGACTGAGCAGTTCATCCTGTTGAGGATCGACGTAGAGCGCGGGCCGACCGTCAACAATATCGACCAAATCCCCCATCAGGTCAACCAAGGCAATGGGGCGGTTTAAGGCGCGTGCAACGTCCAGCGGGGACTTGTCGTCTAGCGAGAGGCCCTGCGGATGATCAAACATGATGCGCGGCAGCACGACAACATCACCCAGCGCTTTGTCGCCCTTCTGAAGTTGTGCGATCACGTCGTCCGCCATCAGTAAACCCGCTACCGTAATGCTATGCCCCAGACGATCATTTAGGACCTGAACGACATCAGTGCGCACGCCAGACTTCTGAGCGAATTCGATGGCATGCTGCTCCAAGGTCGGGCCAAACAGCGTCGCTGTGACCAATGTGAGGTGCTTGACCTGTGGCTGCTGACCCAATTCCTGCTGCGATGCTTGCCATTCATCCATGAAGTGGCGCACCATACCCAGGCCATTCTCGTGGAGGTCGAGGCCATCAATCTCTTCGACCGGGGGGACGGGTCGTCTGGTTACCAGATACCATTCGTCAGTCGGATAGACGAAGTTGACGCCCAGTTCATCGTGAAATTCGTCCTGCCACGCCTGGCAGGTGTCAAGAATTTGGTTAGCTTCAGCGACGGTGTGTGGGCGCATTTGGTATTTGTGGTGTTTGGTCAGCCCAACCGGGACAATGCTGACCGACCGAACAGATGGATAGAGTTCGGCCAAATCGCGCACCGAGCGCTCAAGATAGTCACCATCATTGTGCCCGGGAGTCACCACAATCTGGGTATGAAATTCGATCCCATGATCGATAAACATGCGAAGCTGAGGCAGAATGTCGGGCGCTGTGGCGTTGCGCAGGTAATCTCGTCTAAGCTCGTCATCAGTTGCATGAACCGACACATAGAGCGGGCTAAGATGCTGATCCATGATGCGCTGCGTGTCATGGTCAGACAGGTTTGTGAGGGTGACATAATGCCCAAACAAAAACGAGTAACGATAGTCGTCGTCCTTGATGTAAAGGGTACGGCGGAAACGCGGCGCCATCTGTAGGACGAAACAGAATTCGCAGAGGTTGTTGCAGCGCCGAATATCGATATCGAAGGTGGGGTGCTCAAAGTCGATGCCGAGGGGTTCGCCCTCGCGGCGGCGCGTTCGCTTGCGCAGTTGCCGTCCGTTGCGATTAATCACAAAACTGAGATCGTACTCGGCAGCGTAGTATTGCACGTCGATGACGTCTTCAACGGAATGCCCATTGACCGACAGCAAACGATCGCCAGAATGCAGGCCGGCACGCCGCGCTGCTGAGCGCGGATGGACCTTGGTAATCAAACCTCCTGCGGGCGTCTCGGAGACAGATGAGGTCATGGTAAGGTGATCCTAGGCGGGTTCGGCAGTCAACAACTGCTCGACTGCATCGGACGAAAGGGTTACACGCTGCGGTAAATCCTGAGACGGAGGCTCCCACTTGAGGTCGAAATCGAGATGGTTGGTGGTCGCTGCCGACAGATCACTGTATACACCGCGCCATTCTGCCGGAAGCAGGTGACTAATTCGATACATTGCTTCGTCGGTCATCGCCTGGAACTGATCCCTAGGGAGGCGTTTTCCTTCTTGTTTGAATTTGAAAGGCTGGCCAAAGCGAAGGTAGATGCTGTGTCGCTGGACGTCACGCCACCAGGCCTGCGGAAAGTCGTGAGTATTCCAGATTGCAACGGGTACGATGGTCGCCTCGGTCTTGAGCGCCAGATAAACGCTGCCTTCCTGACCCTGTAGCAGGCCGGTTGTGCTGCGTGTTCCTTCGGCATAGAGCATCACCACGTCGCCCTGCTCTACCTGTTTGATGGCGGTCTTGAGGGCGGTCAAGTCGAGTTCGCCGCGCCGCACCGAAATCGCACCCCAATGGTGGACGAAATAGCGCGTGACCGGTTGATCCCACGCTTCGATCTTGGCCATCGGGACAATATCGCTATCGGTAAATAAATATATTATCACGACTGGATCTACGGCGGCAATGTGATTGCCCATCATGATCAGGGGGCCGGAGCGTGGGACGTTCTCCCACCCCTCAATGTGCATATCCATCCAGAAACGATAGAGCAGATTCCAGATACCAAAGCGGAAGATGCGTCTTCTCCAACGATGCAGCGAAGGTGTCTCAACTGCCATTTTCGACCTCTGGTTGGCTGGCATCCATAACGTGTTGAACCGCAATTTCAAACACTTGATCAGCGGATAGGCCGGTCGTATCAACGACTCGAGCGTTTTCTGCGGCGCGCATGGGGCCGTGCTCACGCTCAGCGTCGATCTTGTCGCGCCGGATCATTGCCTCCAACACTGATTCATAGCTGTCGCTGCGCCCTTTGCGGAGCAGCTCCGTATGGCGGCGGCGGGCCCGCTCCTCAACTGAGGCGACCACATACAACTTCAGGTCGGCATCCGGCAAGACCACCGTGCCAATATCTCGTCCGACCATGACAACCGGACTGCGCAAGCCAATGATGCGCTGCCGATCGACCATTTGGGCGCGGACTTGCTGATAGGCGGCAGTCTTGGAGACGTTCTGGTCGACCTCGCGTGAGCGCAGTTCCGCTGAAACATCTTCGCCGTCGAGGAGCACGACCATTGGGCCGTCCGAATCGCTGTCTGGTGATCGCACATCGATATCTAGGGTGAATACCAGGTCTACGATGGTCGTTTCGTCGTCTATGTCTAGGTCACGCCGTAGGGCGGCGAGGGTGGCGGCTCGATACATCACGCCGGTATCAAAATAGAGATAGTCCAAATGATCTGCAAGACGCATCGCCAACGTCGTCTTGCCAGCCGCAGCCGGCCCATCGATAGCAATGACTGATGGCAGTTTCATTTGCTGTGGTACTCTCCTCAATAGACTCAGGTGGAACGGCGTTTCTTGGATGTCGAAGACTTGCTGCGCCCGCGTCCAGATGGCGACCGTGACGATTTGCCACGCTGAGCTGCGGCGTGCTTGCTGGTCTTTTTGGCGGGTCTGCGTTTGGGCCGAAGAACAGATTTGAGCAGCTTCAATTCGTCCTCGGTGAGGATGCGCCAGGCGCCCGTCGGCAGGTCACCCAATTCGAGGGGGCCGATTTTCACTCGGTTGATGGCCCAAACTGGATGACCCAGTGCCGAACCCACACGCCTGATCTGGCGTTTGCGCCCCTCGCGCATTACGATCTCCAGCCAGGTGCCATCGCGCTCTCGGCGCATCACCTCAACTCTGGCGGGCAAGGTCTTCTCACCGTCCAACGTGATGCCGCGCCGCCAGGTTGCTAGCGCCTTCTCCGAGGGGTTGCCCTCAACGAGCACATGGTAGGTCTTGGTATGTTCGAAACGGGGATGGGTTAGCTTGTGGGCTAGATCACCATCGTTGGTGAACAGCATCAGGCCCTCACTGGCCACATCGAGGCGGCCAACTGGATACAGATGGCCTGGCAGCGGGATCATTTCCCGCGCTGCGTCCTTCTCTCCGGCAACATCTTCATCGGAGATGACGCCCTTGGGCTTATTCAACATGACATAAACCATCGGTTCGGGTGGACGCAAGCGGGAACCATCGACCCAGATTTCGTCCTCATCCGGATCGGCTTTCAGGCCGAGGGTGGCCAACTCGCCATTGACGCTGACGCGCTTCTGTTCGATCATCTCTTCGCAACTGCGGCGCGATCCGTACCCGGCCCGTGCGAGAATCTTCTGGAGGCGTTCCTTGGCCACTGCTGGCTGTCCTTGTCCACTGACTTGCGCTTAACCTTTGGAATTGTAGCACAAAAGCGAGAGCATGCGCTCATTTGTTTCGATTGATCTGGAGCAAACTGTGGATGCTTTTTCAACGACCCGCTTGGTTGCAGCTTGGGCCAACCGTTATAATGGCTGGCTATGAATAACAAGCGAGCTATCTCATGGGTTGCTGGTGTGCTTGTGTTAGGCGCACTGGCCTGTAACATGCCGTCAATCGCTGGGCCGCAGCCACCAGACGATATTCCAACACCATCTGCCTCCGATCTCGATTCCTTTGGCCAGAAATTAGAAGACTTGCAGGATGGGGGACTTGCTCAGCCATTCAGTGTGACCTTTACGCAGGCTGAACTCAATGCGATCGCCAACGCATCGCTTGACGACCTGGCTGCGAGCGGCGAAGAGATTCCGGTGCGTGATGTGGTGCTGGTGTTAGATGATGGTCTGATGTATAGCTACGGCACTATCCAAATCGAATCATTGCAGGCAAACGGATTAGTGACCATTCGACCGAGTATCTCGGCTGATCAAACCCGTCTGATTATCAGCGTGGAGTCGGCTGAATTTGGGCCGATCAATGTGGATGGCGAGACAATTGAAAGCCTGCGAAGTGAAGTCGAGCGTGGCCTGAACGATCTACTGAATACATCCGGCGGAACGATCCTCTTGACCAGTCTGATTCTTGACGATGGTTTCCTAACAGTCGAAGGGACACCACTGCAATGAGTGACTCACGCATCAAACTGGATGTATCGCTGCAAGCGCAGGACGATTTACTCACCATACCCCAAATTGCGGCGTCCGCAGATCAGGACGGCTTTGACGGTCTTTGGTCTTCAGAGGTTGGCCACGATCCCTTCCTCCAATTGGGGCTGGCGGCAACTCAAACCGAACGCATTGAAGTCGGGACCGCCATCGCCTTGAGTTTCACGCGCAGCCCGATGACCCTGGCATACACCTGCTGGGACCTGGCGGCCATGACTAAAGGCCGGTTCATCCTGGGATTGGGCACACAGGTCAAGGCGCACAATGTGCGGCGCTTTAGCGTGCCCTGGGTTGCTCCCCTGCCACGCCTGCGGGAGGTAATCGAAAGTTTGCGGCACATCTGGGCGGGCTGGCGGACTGGGGCCAAATTGAATTACCAGGGTGAGCATTACCAGTTCAGCTTGATGACGCCCTTCTTCACGCCCCCAACACACAAATTCACGATCCCAGTAACGATTGCGGGGGTGAACACCGGATTGTGTAGGTTGGCTGGCGAAGCGGCAGATGGCTTTCACGTCCATCCACTACACAGCGACCGCTACTTGCGTGAGGTGATCCGCCCTGCCATCGAGGCAGGGGCCGCATCCGTCGAACGGTCGATTAATGACGTAGAGATTAGCACCTCGGTCTTTGTGGTCACCGGGGAGTCTGAACGGCAGAAGTCCAATATGTTCAACATGGTGCGCCAGCAGATTAGTTTTTATGCCAGCACACCCTCCTATCGATCCGTGTTTGAGCTGCATGGTTGGGGCGACTTTGCGGATACCTTGCGTGGCATGGCGGCCAGAAAACAATGGGCCGATATGCCGCAGCAGGTAACGGATGAGATGGTGGAAGCCTTTGCGCTCCTTGGCGAACCGGAGGAAATCGGCCAGGCAGCCCTTGAGCGTTATGCTGGGCTGGCCGATCGCATCACCTTCTATACACCCTACGTGCCCGGCTCTTTCGATCGCTTGTGGGGGCCCGCCCTAGAGGCCTTTGCAGCACAAGCCAGCTAGGGAAGGCGTTCCAAAACCAAGGGTGCCAGGTCGAGGGCGGTTTGCTCGGCGCGACCAGCATCGTTCAGGTTAGCCGTCACAGCGACAATATAGTTCGCCAGCAATACCTGCACCTGATTGGCCACGCTGTCCCAATAGGCATCATCGCCCAGGTCAGGCACTGGCGAGGCATTGTCCCCAGCGAACTCCTCTGCCGCTTCAAAAGCACTGCGATTCTGCGAAGCGCTGGGGACCCAACGAACCACCACGCTGATCACTTGCAGGCCACCCTCAGTCGGATCGGTGGTAAACGTGCAGGACCAGGTAACCGTATCGCCTGTCTCCAGTGGGGTGGCGCTGGCCGCCTGGACGACGCCCCCTTCGACGGCACTCTCAACTTCTTCTTGGGTGATCAAGTCACAGCCGTCGTCGATTTCAGGAGGGTCGGCTAACGCATCAGAAGGAGTCGGACCGACCAAAATGGGATCATCTGGCACAATAGTCAGGCCCGCAAGGGGATCACTTTCATCTTGGGCCGGAATGCTGATCGCTTCTGTGGGGGTGCCTGGTCCGCCGCAGGCAACGAGTCCGCCTACAAGGCTGAGCGCGAAAAAGGCAGCGAGAGATTTGTGCATCTTAGCTCCTTGACCTACACATTCCTCAGCGCCCATTATATGGGGTAGAATGGCGACCTGCTAGCCACGAATCCCGGAGAGACGGCCCGGCCCGACGATGACTGCCACCCAATCCGATACGCTTCCTCCCAAACTTGGCCCACCCGACTATTTGACCATGCTGGCATTGGCCCTGCTGTGCGTTGCCTTCTTCTGGCGGATGGTCTTCACTGATTTGATCTTGCCGCGTGGCGATGTGTTCCTCTATTTCTATCCTTACTGGGACTACCGCAATGCCCTTCTGAGGGCTGGCGAGCTGCCGGTTTGGAATCCGTATTTGTTTATGGGGACACCATTCCTGGCCAACAGCCAAGCCGGGGTGTTCTACCCGCCAAACTGGCTGCTAATTGGGCTGGATGCACCAACGGCGGTTAAGATCGCTATCGTCAGCCATCTGGTCTGGGCGGCCTGTGGAGTCTTCATTTTTGCCCGGCGGATTGGCAAGCTAAGCACTGTTGGGGCCTTTGCTGCGGGTGCGGCTTTCGCTTTGGGGGGCTACCTGACCGCTCAGGTTGAACACGTGAACCAGATTCAAGGGCTTGCCTGGCTGCCCTGGCTGTTCTGGCTGTGGAGTGAGGGTCACCAGGCTAAAGGTGAGGTCCGGCGGCGTTGGCTCGTGGCGATCGGGTTGACCTTTGGGCTGCAGCTCCTGGCGGGGCATACACAGACAAGCTTCATCAGCGGGGTGGGGCTGGGTGTCTGGGCCTTGTGGCACATCCTATTGGCCTGGCAGGACACCCCTAAGGAGCAGCGATCCCCGATGCACTTGCTACGTACGGTCGCGTGGCCACTCGGATCGCTTGCACTGGCAAGTGGCCTCGCGCTGTTGCTCGCAGCAGTCCAGATTCTACCCACTTTGGAACTCACCCAATTGAGCAACCGCGGCGGGGGCCTGACTCCCTTGGAGGCATTGTCCTTTTCGCTGCGCCCGACACTCATTGGGCGCGGCCTGCTGCCTACTTATGGGGAGCAAATGCTGTTCACGGAGTTCGTGATGTACCCCGGCATTGTCGGTTTGGTGGTGGGGCTGCTGGCTGCCTGGCACAAACGCAGTGATCGGCGCTGGCTGGGTCTGATCTTGGTGGCGGGGACAGGCGCGCTGCTGGCCCTCGGTGCCTACAATCCCCTGTATTGGCTGTTAGTGCGGACTGCGCCAGGCTTTGATCTGTTCCGCGTGCCTGCGCGCTGGCTGGTGTTGATGGCCTTCGGGCTGGCCCTGTTAATTGGGGCCGGGCTTGATGCGCTGCGGACGGGTGATCTGCCCAAGCACGGCATTGAGGGATTCTGGCCGCTCGGTGTGGTCGTCGTTCTGATCGGGTTGAGCTTTGCTGCGGCGCTTGAGAGTGCCGATATTCCCGGTGCTGCCGCACCGCAGTCATTGGAAATCGTCATTTGGATTGCGACCTTGGCCGCCGTAGTCGCTGTCCTTCGATTTGGCCTGCGCCATGCTGGTCTTGCAAGTTCGGCTGCCCTCTTGCTGATCTGCCTGGAACTGTTCATCGCAGCACGTCAGTTGCCCTATAACGATCTGAGCGCACCCCAAGCCTGGAGCAGTCAACGCCCGGCAATCAGCACTTTGTTGGCCGCCAATGCAGATCAGACGCCGCCTGATCGTTTCCTGTCTATCTCTGATACAGTGTTTGATCCGGGGGACTTGCGGGAGATCAACGCGATTTACGAGCCGATCCTTAGGGATGATGCACTGTTCGACTATCTGGTTGCGACAAAGCAAAAGGAAATCGTCGCGCCGAACCTTCCGATGGCCTGGGGCATCCCCTCAATGGATGGCTTTGACGGCGGCATTCTGCCGACCCGCGATTACATTGCGTTCTCCAGCCAGCTATTACCCGGCGACCTGGTCGCGACGGATGGGCGGCTCCGTGAGTTTCTGGACAACGTGCCTGACCTGGCTTGGCTGCGAATGGCCAACGTGCGTTGGATCATCACGGACATGGTCTATGATGCCTGGGTGGTTGGCACTTACCACGACCTCCATTTCAGCGGGCATTCCGCCTAGGGTTTGATCATCGGGACACC
>JAADYZ010000025.1 GCA_010092775.1 Chloroflexota bacterium | reverse complement strand
CCAACTGGGCATGCAGATCAAGCTCAAGCAGGGCAGCCAGACCATCGAAAGCCAGACCTGCGAGGTCTTGGAGCGCGGCTCTTTCGATTGGCTGGAGGCTGAGTGCCCAGTCACAGCAGATGGCGACTACGATCAGATCGAGGTGCTGATTGGTGCAATCAGTGTGGACGAGGGGCTGTGGGGCGTTGATGCGGTGCTGCTGTTCTTCGATGATGAAGGTAGTGGGGGCGGCGGCACCCCCATCGGTCCGCTGGGCTCCAATTTGTTCGACAATCCCTCCTTCGAGGACCCGGCGCGTCCAGTGGTCTTGGGTGAGATCAACGTCTCGCAGGAGTGGCAGCCCTTCTACTGCGACGAACCCTACACACCAGAGAAATGCCCCGCCGAGCGGCAGGGCGAAGGCAACCCGGAAGACTTGATGATGCGCCGCCCGGAGTACAAAATGGCCACCACCGAGGTCGACGCCAGTCGGGTCAACAGCGGCGATCAGGCACAGCAGTGGTTCTGCTTCTTTGGCGCGTGCCGCGCGGGGGTCTACCAAACGATCAACACCACAGCGGGCAAGCGCTGTATCGCCAGTGCCCAGGTACAAACCTGGAGCGCCAACAGCTTCATCGATGGGGCAGTGAGCGAACCTGGTGAGAACAGTGAATGGCGCATCCTGGTGGATACCAGCGGTGGCAGCTATGCTTTTGCCAGCGGCCTGCTCAGCAGCGAGGTCTATGATCACAGCAGCGGGCACTATGACGCCTACCTGGAGATCAGCTTTGAGTTTACGGCGACAGGCAGCCGAGCCACGATCTTCTTTGAGAATCTGCGCCTGTGGCCTTTCCAGTTCAACGACAGCTATATCGATGATGCCTCTGTTCGCTGCGAGCAGTAGGCGTCCGATCGAGGTTAGTTGTGTAGGAATCTGCATCGTCCATGGGTGGGTCCTGCATATTGATTGTCTAAACTGAGTGAGATGGGTGTTCTGTTGAACAACTAGATCTGGACTTCCCCCACAATTCGAAGGCCGTGGTTCCCCGCATGGCCAGACCAGCCGCCGGACTCGTTTAAAGCAGCTCCGGCGGCTGCTTTGTTTTCATCTGCAACAACGCAATGTGCAGTCCTTTTTACAAGTTTGCAGGAATCCACGTAACTTTTGGGATGGTCCTGCACAGGCGTCGTCTAAGCTTTAGGGGACTCCAACACGAAAGTCGCAGCGAAAGTCGCAGCAATCTCGTGAACATGGCTCACTCCCGCCCGATTGAATGGGTTGCACTTTCTTTGGTCACGACACGGACAAACAGGTGGGACGTGATCACACATCAAAGGTGGTCTGATGGCGCAAGTCTCTGCTGCGGCCCAAGACAAGTTCTGGGGCCGATGGATTAACCCGCTTTGCTTCATCGTTCTTCTTGGCCTCTCCTTTTGGCTGCACGCTTACAATCCAGTCAGTCGACCGCGTCAGTGGGTCCATCGCAGCTATGCCTTTGCCGCAGCAGTCCATGAACAAGATTGGCAGCACACTTATCAACAATATCACCCTGGCGTCACCACGATGCTCTTCGGGGGTACCCCTGTCTACCTCAATCGCCTTGGGGCGAACATCGGCGTCAATTGGCTGAGTCCTGCCCCCCTGAGCCAAAATGGCGTCGAGGTTCTCACCACGACTCTGGGGCAAGCTATCGGCTTGACGCTGGTCTACGGGCTGATCATGCTGTCCGTACGCGCCCTCACCAACTGGCCGACCGCCTTGACCGCTGGCGGTTTTTTGATCTTCTCACCCATGATGCTGGCGAATGGGCGCAGCGTGCATGTCGATATCACTATGACTGTCTTCATGCTGCTCTCTGCGATTCTGATACTGCTCTATCAACGCGACAAGAAGTGGCTTGTGCTGGTCTTGTCGGGCTTAGCAGGCGGATTGGCTCTGCTCAGTAAGTCGCCATCAGTCTTCCTGATCCCCTATGTTGGCCTGGTGCTTCTGGTTGATGTGGGCGCCAACAGCATCAGTGAGGTTCGAGATAAGCGCATTGGCCTCCTCGATCTGCTCAGGCGCGGTCTGCGCGGCATCGGACTGCCACTGGTCATTTGGATGATCAGTGCCGCCTCTGTTTTCCTACTCTGGCCTGTGATGTGGATTCAACCGGAGTTTGTCTTGCAGGAGATTGTGACAGCGGCGGCGGAACGCCAGGGTGCTCCCCACTATAACCCCTATTTCTATATGGGTCAGGTGCTCTTTGACAGGCCGCCCATTCATCATTATCCCGTTGTGATGTTATTCAACATGTCCTTCGTGACCACGATCTTCGCCGGGGCGGGGCTGGTCTTGTTTGGCCGAAGAGCCACCCGTGACCAACAGATTATTGGTCAGTCCACGTACTGGCTCATGGTTGCGTATGTGGTCTTCTTCGTCATCCAAATGACCCTCAGCGCCAAGACCTTCCCACGCTATGTGCTGCCGGCTCACGGTATGATTGAGATCATGGCTGCCCTCGGTGCGATCGGACTGGGCAACCAGATTCACTTACGCTTTGCATCAGGCCAGGCCGTCTTTGGGGCGGGTGCCGTGCTGCTCCAATTCGCACTTCTGCTGACCTATGCGCCGGGTTACGGGGTTCACCATAATCATCTCTTGGGCGGCACACGAGTCGCCAACAAGGTGATGCTGGTGCAAGATCAGGGTGAGGGTCTGGACGAAATGATGCGCCACATTTACCGTATTGAGCCCAACCTGACAGAAACCCGAGTCGGCGTTCAGCACGGCTTACACGGAGCCGCGCGCCGCTATGGCGCGGTCGGCTTTACCGATCAACTGGCGGAAGCAGATATTGATTATGTGATTTTCTACAGCGAGACAACCAAACGCCAACACCGTACCGAGAAATGGCAAACCCGCTACAACGACTTGGTAGGATCAGCTCGTCCTGTGGCCGTCTATCTGGTTGAGGGCGCTCCGCTAACAGTGCTTTATCGCTCAGAACCTCAGAATGAACCCGTCCGGTTCTATCGTGCAGGCTGGCTGGGCTTTATCCCGCTCAGCTACGCGCTGCTGACGGGTGTTGCAACCCTGCTGCTTCGGTCCCCGCAGCCCGTCGCGCAGGCCCGACCTCGGCGTGTGCTCGGGCGGCGGCACCCCCAACTTGGGAGGCAAATGCGTTAATTTTGGATTTTCCTCTTGCCCCGCGCTGAGGTCTCTGCTATACTGTTTTTGCTAGTCAAGAGTTTAGAAATCTAAACTCGATTTTAACAACACAGTGCTGAAGTATCAGGAGGCAGACGGAGAAGGAGCGAGAGGACAAGAGCAGGAAGTCCAACGCGAGCAAGCGAGAGCGCAAGCAAAAGCGCCACCATCGCTGACCCGTCTG